>JAGNSM010000060.1 GCA_017988045.1 Fusobacteriaceae bacterium | reverse complement strand
AAAATCGTAAAATTGATAAAAGTTTAATTTTTATATTAGTTTCATTTTTTTTAATAATTTTATTAGGTTTAAAGATGCCAAACCAATATCCAGATGATAAAATAGGTTTTATTTTAGGAGGAATGTTTTTTGTATTAGCAATAGTGTTTTTTTCTAAAATAATAATTTTTATTGCTAAAAAAATAAGAAAATTTATAAATAGAATTTTGAAAAAAGAAGAATTTAGCAAAGAAACTTTAGTAGAGGAATTAAAGACTAAAAAACCTAAAATGGGTAGTTCCATAACTCGTCTCATATATATTATAATGGTTTTGTCAATAATGATTGTAGTTATGGCAGAAGTTTATATCGAAAATGAGAAAAAAGCAATAACTTTATCTATAATTTTTACATTTATTTTATTCTTATTGGTTTTGAAAGATATGAGAGACAGATTAAAGAAAAAAGGAATTTATGAAGAAGGAAATGTTTCTCTTTATATATTAAAAGTTGTAATCACATTAATAATTCTAGGTGGATTATATCATTTTGTTCCAGAAATGATAAGGAAACTTCAATTGTTTTAGGAGGAAATGATGCTAGATAAATGCCCAAATTGTGGAGAAATCCTTACTAAAAATGAGAGATTAAGAAAATATTATTGTTCATCTTGTGGCTATCAAATTAAGTTTGATAGTATAAAAGTAGATGATATACCCAAAAAAGAAATGGAAAAAATAGAATCACCCAAAATAGAAGAATCTAATGATTTTATAATAAATTGTCCAGAATGTGGTGGAGAATATACCTTTGAAAATGGAGAAATTTATTGTAAAACCTGTGGTAAAAATCATGAGTTAAAATCATCTGAAGTAAAAAGTAAAATTTTTCAAAAAGTTAGAACAACAGATGAAGTAAAAATTGGATTTTTTTGTCCTAAGTGTGGGGAGAAATATTCAGTAATAAATGGAGAAATATATTGTAAGAATTGTGACAAATTAAATGAAGGAGAATTAAAAAAAGATAAAAAAATAGAACTTGTGTGCCCCAAGTGTCATGGAGAATATTACTTTGATGAAGAATCGGGTAAAGTTGGCTGTAAAGACTGTGGTTATCAGCCAGAAATAGAAAATAAAGAGTATGTAGTAGATACAGACTCTAGTATGGTTTTGACTATTGAATGTGATAAGTGCGGAAGCAACATGGGATATGATATGGTAGGAAATAAGATTGTCTGTAAAAGTTGTGGTTCTGAAATAGATAGGAAATATTTTGAGAAGAAAAAACATAAAAAAGTAATAAGTAAAGACGGAATAGTAGCTAAAAGACTTACCAAAAAAATAATTAGATGTAAGAACTGTGGAGGCAATGTAGAAGGATTTGATTTTTATAAAACAGAATTTTGTCCAAATTGTGGAACAATAAATGTAGTGGTAGAAGATATTGCAAGCCTTAGATTAGAGCCGAATAAAATAGTACCTTATGATTTGAAGGTAGAAGACGCAATCAAAATATTAGAGAATTATGCTAAAAATAAAGGTATAAAAATAAAAGTGACGGGTTCTTGGAAACAGGTTTATATGCCTTTTTGGCAATTTCATTTTGAGAAAGTTAAGCTGTGGTATAAAAAGAAACATAGTTATGTTGATAAGAATCATAAATTACATAGTTATATATTGGAAGAGGGACGAGAAGAGGTACAGTTAAATGATGTTTGGGTTTCTGCTAAAGAGGAATTTAATAGTGACATTAGCTTTGATATTATGGATATAGATATGGAGAAAGCTATTGAATATAGTCCTGAAATTCTTGATATTCTTACAGAAAGATACAATATAGGGACTACAGAAGCAGAAGTTATTGCAAATGACATGATTTATGATTATCTTTATGAACTTATTTGGAGTAAAAAAGATGGACTAAAAGCTTTGTTATTCAATACTTTGGAATTGGATTATGGAACTTATAAAAGTGAATTTCAGCAAGTTTTAATACCTACTTGGCAAAATTTATGTGAAATCAATAATGAACAATATTTTTTTACTATTAATGGACAAAATGGTGATATAAAAATAGCAGGATATGGAATTAAGCGGAATTTGCAAAGAGAAAAATTTGAAGATATTAAAGAGAAAACAGAGAATATTGTAACTGGAGTATTAGATGTGTTATCATGGCTAAAAAAGTAAAGTTTGTCAATTAGCTCTCAGTTTTGATATAATAAAAGAAAAAAGAAAATTAAGGTGAATTATGAAAAAAAGAGAGTTTAAGGGAAGTGTACTTCTTAATCCAGTACCAGTTGTAATGATAACTTGTAGAAATAAAGAGGGAAAAGAGAATGTATTTACTGTAGCTTGGACAGGGACAATATGTACAAAACCTCCAATGCTATCAATATCTATAAGACCAGAGAGATTATCTTATGAATACATAAAAGAAACAATGGAGTTTACTGTGAATATGCCTCACAGAAAGCAAACTAGAGAGACTGATTTTTGCGGGGTTAGGTCTGGTAGACAGCTTGATAAAATAAAAGAGTGTGGATTTACTATGGTAGAAGGGAAAGATGTAAATGTTCCTTTTATAAAAGAGTGTCCAGTAAACATTGAGTGTAAAGTTAAGCAGATAATTCCTCTTGGAACCCATGATATATTCTTGGCAGAAGTTGTTGGAAGCCATGTAAATGAAAACTTAATGGATGAAAATGATAAAATACATTTGGAATGGGCTAATCTTATCAGTTACTCTCATGGAGAATATTTTCCAATATCGAATGAACCTATAGGGAAGTTTGGATATTCAGTAGCTAAGAAAAAAGAAGTGGAAAAAAAGGTAGAAGAAGTAAAGAAAATAGAGAAACCTAAAAAAAGAAAATATGGGAATAGAAAGAAAAAAAAGGCTGAGTAAAATCAGCCTTTATAATTTGTATTGAAAACTATGTATATATTCTACTGCCAAAGTAATGATGTTAGCATACTGCCTATCTGCTCCCAAATAACTGCAATGATTTAAAATATCTACATAAAAATCAATTAGAGTATATGGGTAAGGAGAGTCTTTTAGAAACTCCATAAGTAGATAAGTATTAAAATTGACCATTACTTCAGGATTCTCGGAAAGAGATTTTAAATCTGTTTCAAATTTGTTTATCCATACAATTCCATTTTCTTCGATAAATTCTTCTCTAAGTTTTTTTAAGAACACTTCAGTTTTATAATTAGAAGTCCTATCGTATGTATCCATTATTTCATTTAATTGTTTAATTTCAGTAGAAGAAAGAAGCTCTTTTAATTCTGTAAGTGTCTCAGGAATATCTGCATTTTTTCCATAGATAAGGAATTTTAATTTTTCTTGAAAACTACTCTTACTACTTCTATCATAATTTTTATAAAGACTATCAAAGCTTATTTTACTATTATGACTGAGATAATGTGCGTATCTTTTGCTAAGGAGGAAATAAATATTATTGAGTTCCTCTTTTGGAATAGAAGCTTCGTCCAAAACTTTTCCTAGAGGTATAGCTACTTCCAAGATGAATAAAAGTACAAGTTCTAATTCATTTAATTTTTTATTGTATATTTTCTCAAATATTTTTTTGTATGCAAGAAGTTCAAGAAACATTCTACCTTTGTCTTCAATAAGTTTAGGGTTATTTATAAAACAAGAAATTTCTCTTTTGTTAATCTCGCTAACCAGCAGGTTATAGTGAGGAGTAAGAAAGTTCTTGTTCCAAAGTATCATATTTTCTGGTGATAAAAATAAGTTATTTTCGTTAAAATATTTTTCCATTTTATCAACAATCTTGATTTCATTGGAAATATTTGTGTTGAAAAAGTTTCTTATATATAGTAGTTTTTCTATTCGTTCAGAAGACAAACTTCTTTCAACGTCATATTTGTATAAGCCTAAAAATAATTTAATTAAATAAGAGTCAAGATAAATAGAGTTTTTCCAGTTTCTACTGTAGTTTCTTTTGCTCTCGTTCAAATAATGAATAAGCGAATAACAATAACCGAAAAATCTTTTTCCACCTTCTTCCAAATAGCTTTTAAAATCCAAAAAGCTTAAGAATATATCTCCAAATTTTTCTTTTCGAGTTTCTTCGTTAATCCCATTGATTTCTAAAATTTCAATAGTAGGTCTATAAATTGTATTATACCAAATCTTGGAAATTTCTTTGAAGTTGTATTGTTCCTTAGAAAAATTATTTACATTTTTTTCGAAATTCTGTATTCTTCTTATTAACCGTTCATATGCTCCTGGTTGGTCGCTATTTATTTCATTAATATCTGTTTGTTTGTAGAAATAAAATTTTTCCCAGTAAATGACATCTTTGGGGTCATCGGTAGAAGGAAAGAACTCAGTAACTTCAGCTTCTGTAGATTTTGCGTTAAGATATTTTGCAACAGAAATTCTGTGATTTCCGTCATAGGCAAAATATTCATCTCTAATTTTATAAAGTTGAATGGGAGGCAGATTTCCATTACTTACCATTTCTTTATAGATACTGCACCAACGAATTTTTACTATTTTGTTTCTTGGAATAAAATTTTTATCAAAATCTTCAATTTTTCCAACACTTCCGACAATTTTATCAAGGGCAACAGTAACTATTCCAAGATAAGAGTTGTTGTAAGCTTTAGTTTCATGCTGGATTTCTTGAAAACTTTTTAATTCAGTGGCTTTTCCCAAAGTAAAGCCTAAGATTCCTCTAGAACGCTTGAATTTGTCATAAGCTTCTTCAGCTTCCAAGTCTAGATATCTTCCCATCATAAATATCACCTACTTTTTTTGATATTCTATTACTTTATATCCATAAACATTAACAATTCTAGTATTTTCTACAGTTGTTTCTACATTTTCATGGTGATTATTAAGATGAACATGTCCATGTAGCCAGAGTTTCGGTTTAAAATTCTTGATAATTTTGTGAAAAACTTCAAAGCCCCTATGGGTAAAGTCATCTTTATCATGAATATGTCTAGGTGGTGAATGGCTCAGAACAATATCCAAATGGCCAAAACCCAAATAAAATATATTTTTCATTATCTTGCTATTCATTTCTTGTTCTGAATATTGATGAAGGCCTCGTGAATATTTTTGAGAACCGTCTAGTCCAAATATTTTTAAACCTTTATAATCTATAACTTTTCCATCAATATTTTTGCAAAAAGAAATATCGTGATTGGTTCCGTAGACATGGTTGCCATTGACATAGATGAGGTCTTTATTTAGAGCTGTTACTAGAAAATCTAGATAATGATTGCTTACATCTCCAGCAGACATTATAAAATCTATATCGTGAAACATATTTTTTAATTGTTCAATACTAAATTTTTCTAAAATCTCATTGTCACTTACAGCGAGTATTTTAAAAAAATTCTTGTTCTTTTTTTTTCCAAACATTGATAAACCTCGTTTCATTTGTTTATGTAAAATATTTATTTAGTTGTATAGCTTGTTAAAAACCATCGATATTGCTCCTTGTGCAGCAGATAAATCTCCAAGTTTCGCAGGTTTTATTTTTAATTTAGAAAGAGAACTTTCTAAAGAGTTTTCTATGATTTTTTTACTTAATTTTGCATAAAAATTTTTCCCAAAATCATTAATTTCCCCATTAATAAGTATAGTATGTGGATTTAATAAATTAATAATTGGAGAAAGTGTGAAAGCTAATTTTTCTGAAATATCTTCTACAATCTCTTCTGCAACGGGATTTTTATTGAGATATTCTACAGAAAGTTCCTTTATACTATTTATATGCAAAGAATATTTTTCTCTACTTATTTTTATGACATTTTCGTTGGATAAGAAAGTTTCAAGACAATCGTATTTACCACAGGAACATAGTCTCTTACTAGAGGTAGAAACTTTAATATGCCCAATTTCTCCAGCGCAGAAGTTATTACCGTTGTAAACTTTTTTATCAATAATGATTCCTGCTCCAATACCGTCACCTATATTTATTAGAACAAAATTATTTTCTCCAATGGCAGCACCATGTTCAAGTTCTCCTAAAGCCATAAGCCTAACATCATTTTCTACAAAAACAGTATATGAGTATTTATTTTCCAAATAAGATTTGATATTATAGTTTTTCCAACTGTAATGAGGTGAAAAAATAGAAACACCTTTAGCAGAGTTAACCATACCATTAAGAGCAATTCCTACTCCCAAAATATTAGGGTTTACTCTTCTAAAACTTTCAATATGAATATCTATTATATCTAGAATGTTGTCATGACTCAAATCAAGTAATTTTGTTTCCAAAGTAGAAACGGTTTCACCTACATAGTTTGTAAAAATGGATATAATCTTTCTTGGAGCAAGATAGAAACCAATAAAATATCCAGCATCTTTGTTTATATTTAAAAGAATAGAGGGTCTTCCTAGAGAGTTTTCACCAGCACCAGTTTCAATAAGAATACCTCTATCTATAAGTTGTTTAGTGATTTTAGTAATGCTTGCAGGAGTGAGTTTAGTGATTTTAGCAATCTCTGCTCTTGAAATGTCAGGCTTATTTTTTAAAATATTTATTATGTTATAAATATTTATCTTTTTTATAAGTTTACTTGTTCCTTTTATCATTTTAAACTCCTTGGGAATCAATAATATACGGATTATATCATGAAATAAAGAATATATGTTAATAAAATATACACTTGTGTATTAAATTTTGTTATATATACCTTTAAATTTAATTAACTCAGTTAACTAAGTATAGTTTAAAAAAAATAAAAAATCAATAGAATAAAAAAGGAAATAATAAAAGAGAAAGTATATTTTAGAAGTCTGATAAGCTTTATAATTATGGTTTTTTTATAAAAAATCAAATAATTAAGCTTGGATATATTTAAAAAATATATTTCTCAATAAAGAAATATACATTTGGTTTATGATAAAAATGAAAAATGGTTTTTTTATTGAGTTTTTTCGTAATTGAAACACAACTATAAAATAAATAATGAATTATTTTTGACTGAAATGTCAATTAAATATACACTAAAAACTTTTTTTATACAAAAAGGCTCAAATATAATGAAAAAAAATTTGACAAAGAAAAGAAATCGAGCTATACTTAATTTGTTAACAGAGTTAACTATAAAAAACAAACATAGCGGAGGGAAAGATGACAAAAATTTCAAAAAACTTAATGTTAGGAATGGTATTAGTATCTTTAGTAGCTTGTGGGGGAAAAAAAGAAGCAGCAAAAACTGAAGGGACAGAAGCAGCTGCAGCTGGAGCAAAAATAGGGGTTACAGTTTATAAATATGACGATAACTTCATGGCGACAGTAAGAACAAACATGGAAGAAATGGCTAAAACTTTAGGATTAGAATTAAATATGGCTGATTCACAAAACAGTCAATCTACTCAAAATGACCAAGTAGATGTATTCTTATCAAAAAATATGGACGCTTATGCAATCAACTTAGTTGATCCAGCAGCAGCACAAACAATATTAGATAAAATTAAAGCAGCAGGAAAACCAATAGTATTCTACAATAAAGAACCTGATGCAGCTACTATGGCTAGCTATGATAAAGTTTATTATGTAGGAACAGATTCAAAAGAATCAGGAGTTATTCAAGGGCAATTAATCGCTGATGAATGGGCTGCTAACAAAGCATGGGATTTAAATGGAGATGGAAAAATCCAATTCGTTTTATTAAAAGGGGAACCTGGACATCCAGATGCTGAAGCTAGAACTGAATGGGTTGTAAAAACTCTTAATGAAAAAGGTATAGGAACTGAAGAGTTAAATAAAGATACAGCTATGTGGGATACTGCACAAGCTAAAGATAAAATGGATGCATGGATTTCTGGTCCAAACAAAGATAAAATTGAAGTTGTAATCTGTAATAATGATGCAATGGCATTTGGAGCAATCGAATCATTAAAAGCAGCAGGAAAAACAACTGTTCCTACATTCGGAATAGATGCTTTACCAGAAGCTTTAGCAAAAGTAAAATCTGGAGAATTAGCTGGAACAGTATTAAACGATGCTAAAAACCAAGCTAAAGCAACTTTAGAATTAGCTAAAAACTTAGCTGCAGGAAAAGATCCATTAGATGGAACTTCTTGGAAATTAGATGACAAAAAAGCTGTAAGAGTACCTTACGTAGCTGTAAATAAAACAAATGTAGCAGATTTCGAATAAGAAAATTCAAGGGGTGCTAAGGCACCCCATTTATATAAACGGCTAGGAAGGAGATGTAATGGATAGCAAAAAAACGCTAGACACCAATGGAGATATATTACTGCAAATGACAAATATTTCAAAAGAATTCCCAGGAGTTAAAGCACTTGATGGAGTTCATTTAATTGTTAGAAAGGGAACAGTTCACGCTCTTATGGGAGAGAACGGAGCTGGAAAATCAACATTAATGAAATGCTTGTTTGGAATGTATAAAAGAGATAGTGGAGAAATTCTTTTAGAGGGAAAACAAATTGAGTTTACAAATGCAAAGGATGCTTTAGAGAGCGGAGTTTCAATGGTTCATCAAGAGCTAAATCAAGTTTTACAAAGAAATGTTATGGACAATATCTGGTTAGGTAGATATCCAAAAAAAGGACTTTTTGTAGATGAAGAAAAAATGTATGAAGATACAAAAAAGATTTTTGAAGATTTAGAAATAACTACTGATCCTAGAGCTAAAGTGGGAAAATTATCCGTTTCGGAAATGCAAATGTTGGAAATTGCCAAAGCGGTTTCATATAATTCAAAGATAATAGTATTTGATGAGCCAACATCGTCACTTACAGAAAAAGAAGTTGCACATTTATTCAGAATAATGAATAAATTAAGAGATAAAGGTTGTGGATTAGTTTATATTTCTCATAAAATGGAAGAAATACTTGCTATTTCTGATGATGTAACAATAATGAGAGATGGAAAATGGATTGCAACGGAAAGAGCTCAAGATTTAACAACTGATAAGATTATAAATATGATGGTTGGAAGAGATTTAACACATAGATTCCCAGAAAAAACAAATGTACCTAAAGAAGTTATATTGAAAGTTTCTGGACTAACAGCTAAACATCAACCGTCCATAAAAGATATTTCTTTTGAATTAAGAGAAGGAGAAATATTAGGAGTTGCAGGATTAGTTGGAGCAAAAAGAACAGAGATAGTTGAAACACTTTTTGGACTAAGAGATAGGTCTGCAGGAGAAGTAATGCTTCATGGAAGACATATAAATGTTAAAAATCCAATAGAAGCAATTAAACACGGATTTGCACTTATTACTGAAGAAAGAAGAGCTACAGGGATATTTGGGAAACTAGATATAAACTTTAACTCAACAATTTCAAATTTAGATAAATATTTGGGAAAAGCAAAGTTATTAAAAAATGCTAAAATGAAAGCTGATACTCAATGGGTTATTGATGCAATGAGAGTAAAAACTCCTGCACAAAAAACACTTATAGGAAATCTTTCTGGAGGAAATCAGCAAAAAGTAATTATAGGTAGAGCACTTCTTACAGAACCTGAAGTTTTGATGCTGGATGAACCAACAAGAGGAATAGACGTTGGAGCCAAATTTGAAATATATCAACTTATGAATGACCTTGCAAATAAAGATAAAGGTATAATCATAATATCTTCTGAAATGCCAGAACTAATAGGGACAACAGATAGAATTTTGGTTATGAGTAATGGAAGAGTTGCAGGAATTGTAAATACTAAAGAAACAACACAAGAAGAAATAATGGCTCTATCAGCTAAATATTTATAATGGAGGAAAAGATGAAAGATAAATTTAATAGTGCAAACATGAAAGAATTTTTAGTTCAAAATGCAATATATTTTGTATTAGGAGCTTTATTAATAGGGATAATAATGAAAGAACCAACGTTCTTATCAATAACAAACTTTACAAATATTTTATCACAATCAGCAGTTAGAGTTATAATTGCACTAGGAATAGCTGGAGTAATCGTTACTCAAGGAACAGATTTGTCGGGTGGAAGACAAGTAGGGTTAGCAGCTCTTATATCAGCTACATTATTACAATCATCAACAGCAGCAAATAAAGTATTTGCAAATATAGGAGAAGTTCCAGTTATTGTAGTATTATTGTTAGTTGTTGTGATTGGTGCTATAATTGGGGCAATAAACGGTGTAATCGTATCAAAATTTCATGTAACACCTTTTATAGCGACTATGGGTACAATGATTATAGTTTATGGAGCTAACTCAATTTATTTTGATAAAGTTGGAGCATCACCAGTATCATCATTCAGTACAACATTTTCTAATGTAGCTCAAGGAGCTTTTGTTTTAGGAAGTTACAGAATACCATACTTAATATTTTATGCAATTGTTGCTATTATTATAATGTGGATACTTTGGAATAAAACAATATTTGGTAAAAATGTATTCGCAGTTGGAGGAAATCCAGAAGCAGCAGCAGTATCAGGAGTAGATGTATCAATAACATTAATTAAAATTTATGCTTTAGCAAGTGCGTTTTATGCAGTAGGAGGACTTTTGGAAGCTGGAAGGGTTGGATCAGCGACAAATAACTTAGGAAATATGTATGAGTTCGATGCTATCGCAGCCTGTGTTGTTGGAGGAGTTTCATTCTCTGGAGGAATTGGAACGATAAAAGGTGTAGTAACTGGAGTTATTATATTTACAGTTATAAACTATGGACTTACTTATATAGGGGTAAATCCTTACTGGCAATATATCATAAAAGGACTTATTATAGTTTCAGCAGTTGCTCTAGATACAAGAAAATATTTAAGAAAAAAATAAAATTAAATTTTGGGTTGATTAAATTAATCATATCCTCTCCGCTAATAAAATTCTTTTTCTTCTCCTCTATTTTAGAGGAGAAGAAGGGGAAAAATAAGAATATAGATTGAATGAAGAAGAGTACAACTTTTCTTTTTTTATTTTTATAAATTTTATAAAAAAATAAAAATTAAGGAGCTCAAATATGGATAGATATTCAAAGATGAAATATAGAAGGTTAGGAAATAGTGGAATAAAATTACCATTAATTTCATTTGGGTTATGGAATAATTTTGGAAAAGATAATGATTACGATAATTGTAAAAATCTTATTTGGGAATGTTTTGATAGTGGAATTACTCATTTTGATTTAGCAAATAATTATGGACCAGACCCAGGAAATGCAGAAAAAGTATTTGGGCAAATATTGAAAGATGGGCTCATGGAATATAGAGATGAACTTATTATTTCTACAAAAGCAGGATATACAATGTGGGCAGGGCCCTATGGTGATATGGGGAGCAGAAAGTATTTAATAGCTTCGCTTAATCAAAGCTTAAAAAGAATGGGATTAGATTATGTAGATATTTTTTATCATCATAGACCAGATACGGAAACTGATATTAGAGAAACTATGATAGCATTATATGATATAGTTAGAAGTGGAAAAGCTCTTTATGTAGGGTTAAGTAATTATACAAGTGAACTTCTTAAAATAGCAGTTCCTATACTTAAAGAATTAAATGTTCCTTATATTATTACTCAGCCTAAGTATTCTATGCTTGAAAGAAAAATAGAAAAAGATGATTTGTTAAACACTCAAAATGAACTAGGTGGAGGTACAATATGTTTTTCTGTACTGGCACAAGGAATGCTATCAGAAAAATATATAGATGGAATTCCTGAAGATTCTAGAGCTATGAAAAAAGAGATAGTATTCTTGAAACCAGAAAATATAACACAAGAATTGCGAAATAATCTAAAAAAATTAAAAGAAATAGCAGAATTGAGGGAGCAAAGCTTGAGTCAAATGGCTATAGCATGGGCTTTAAGAGACGAAAAGATGACATCAGTACTTATTGGAGCTTCAAAAGTAACTCAAATTAGAGAAAATTTAAAAGCTTTAGAGAATTTGAATTTTAGTAAAGAAGAATTAGAAAAAATAGATGAAATTTTAAGATAAGTGTTCCTATTGAAGATGATTCGGGTTTAAAAGATACAAAAAAACAATAAAATTTTACCCAATAAATTTGACAAACCCAAAATTAAGTGGTATCCTTGTACAGGATGTTAATAATGGGTTTGTTAATTTTTAGTTTATACCTTAGTCATAAAGTATTTTCGAAATTAACAAGACAATTATTAAGAATCGAAATATTTTATGGAGGTATAGCAATGAACGGAACAGTAAAATGGTTTAATCAAGAAAAAGGATATGGATTTGTAACAGGTGAAGATGGAAAAGATTTATTCATACATTTTTCTCAAATCAATAAACCAGGATACAAAACATTAGCTGAGGGAGAAGCAGTAACATTCGAAATTACTGAAGGGCAAAAAGGACCTCAAGCTGCTAACGTAACACCTAGATAATTTAGAACCTGCTTATGCAGGTTTTTTTAATATTTAATATAATTTTGGTAGAGTTATCGAACGAGCCACTTTCAAATTTTTTTTAAAACTACATGCCGAATTAGGTAGAGTTTTTAACGAGCTAATTTATTAATTATACAGGAGGAAAAATGGAAAGAATTGCACTTATTGCCCATGACAGAAAAAAAGATGACTTAGTTGATTTTGTAAAAAATCACAGAAATTTTTTTGAAAAATATGATTTAGTTTCTACTGGAACAACTGGCGGGAGAATAAACCAAGCTACAGATTTAGAAATTCATAGATACTTATCTGGACCACTTGGTGGAGATCAACAAATAGGGTCAGATATAGCTATGGGTAAAATTAAAGCTGTATTTTTCTTTAGAGATCCGTTACAAGCACAGCCCCATGAACCAGATATACAAGCACTTGTTAGATTATGCGATGTACATCAAATTCCAGTGGCTACAAATGTAGGTACAGCGGAACTTATAATCAAAGCAATGAAAGACTAATTTTTATGAAAATTAAGTCCTCTTAAAGAGTAAAATAATATTGTAGATTTTCTAAAATTTATTAATATTTATTTTACAAAAAGAGAGGACTTTTTTTGTTGTAAAAAAAGCATAATATGATAGAATATAAAAGTAAGCTGAAATTTTGGAGGGAAAATGGAAAAGATTTTTAATGGAATAGATTATGAAGTCTTAAATAAAGGACTAGATATTAAGTACAATGAAATTCATTATGATTCTAGAAAAATAACTGAGGGAGATATATTTGTAGCACTTAGCGGTGCAACTGTAGATGGACACGACTATATAGAAAAATCAATCTCTCTAGGGGCAAAACTTATTATAGTATCAAAAAATGTAGAAATTATCAATAAAGATATTACTTATGTAAAAGTAGTGGACACAAGAAAAGTTTTAGGATTTATAGCTTCAAATTTTTATGGGTATCCTCAAAATTCTTTGAAAATAATAGGAGTTACAGGAACAAATGGAAAAACAACTTCTACCTATCTTTTAGAGAGATTAATCGGGGAATGCAGCAGAATTGGAACTGTAGAGTATAAAATTGGTGATGAAATTATAGAAGCACCGAATACTACTCCAGAATCTCTTGACCTTATAAAAATGATGAAAAAAACAGTAGATAAAGGGATTGAATATTTTATCATGGAAGTAAGTTCTCATGCCCTTGAAATGGGAAGAGTAGATATGTTAGAATTTGATGCAGCTATTTTTACAAATCTTACTCAAGATCATTTAGATTATCATAAAGATATGGAAAGTTACTTTCAAGCTAAAAGAAAACTATTTTTGAAGCTAAAAGACTCTAAAAAAGGTGTGTATAATATAGATGATTCTCATGGAAAACTTCTGTTTGAAGAGTTTGGTGGAATTTCTTATTCTATAAAAAATGGAATAATAAAAGGAAGCATTGTAGAAAACAAACTTCATAGCACAATTTTTTCTTTGGAATATAATGGGATAAAAAGGGTAGAAGAAGTAAAAATATTAGGATTATTTAATCTTTATAATCTTATGGGTGTCATGGGAGCTTTGATAAATTTAGGATACGATTTTGAAGAATTATGCAATAAATTGGGAAATCTTGTGGGAGTACCCGGGAGATT
>JAGNSM010000059.1 GCA_017988045.1 Fusobacteriaceae bacterium | reverse complement strand
TTACTAAATAAGTAAGGAAAATTTTTTCAATAAGGAATTCAGAAAGATGATAAATTTTATGTTTGTCTTCATTTTTTGAGAAAATTTGTTTAATGTTTATTTTCATAATCATATACTCCAATGTATTTAAGTTATAACTCACTTGTTAATATTCTATAGTTTTTTTAGTAAAAACACAAGTTTTTTAATTCGAGATGGTTTCTAAAGAAAAAAATTTAAATAAATAAAAAAAAACAGTCATTAGACTGTTAATTACTATTTGGTGCCTAGGAAAGGATTCGAACCTTCGACCGTTCGGGTATGAACCGAATGCTCTAGCCAACTGAGCTACCTAGGCATAAATATGGTGCCGCTTCCCCGACTTGAACGGAGCACCTACTGATTACAAGTCAGTTGCTCTACCAGATGAGCTAAAGCGGCGATTAAGTGGTGGTTAGAGAAGGATTCGAACCTTCGAAGGCGGAGCCGGCAGATTTACAGTCTGCTCCCTTTGACCGCTCGGGAACCTAACCACAAGTATTATATTGGTAGGGCGTAGGGGAATCGAACCCCTGTTGCCAGGATGAAAACCTGGAGTCCTAACCATTAAACGAACGCCCCAAATGGTGCGTTATACAGGAGTCGAACCTGTGACAACACGATTAAAAGTCGTGTGCTCTACCATCTGAGCTAATAACGCATTTTTGTCAAAAGATTTAATGACACCTTTATGTTTTACATAAAAAATGGAGCGGGAGACGAGGGTCGAACTCGCGACATTCAGCTTGGAAGGCTGACGCTCTACCAACTGAGCTACTCCCGCTCACATGTTGGTGTCCCTTAGGACAAGAGTAATAATATCACAATAGCCAACAAGTGTCAACAATTTTTTTAAAAAATTATAAAAAAATTTCAACAAATAAAGGGAGTTCAAAGAAATCAATAGTTTTTTCTATACGAAATATTATATATAAATTGACATTTTTTTCTCTTTTCTTGTAAATAGAATTCTTTAATGATATACTTAAATTAGTAATTACGAGGTGATAAAATGACAAAAGAAATATTAAGAGATTTTGCAAAAATTGTTAATTCTGATAGGTATCAGTATACAGAAAGTGAAATTTTTGTAAAAAATCATATGGAAAATTCTGTAGGAGTTTTCGATTTTTATTTTAGAAAAACAGAAGATGGTGGGTTTGCTGTTGTAAGTGGTATATCCGAGATTATAGAGTTTATAGAAATAATAAATGAAACATCTTATGAAACAAAAAAATTCTATTATGAAGAATTAATACAAAATACAGAATTGCTTGAATACTTGTGTAATATGAAGTTTACGGGAGATATCTATGGATTAAAAGATGGTGAGATTTGTTATCCTAACGAACCTATTTTGACAATAAAAGCACCACTGATTCAGGGGAAAATACTTGAAACTCCAATATTAAATATGCTTAATTATCAAATGGCTATTGCTTCTAAAACTTCTAGAGTTACAAGAGCCGCAGGGGAAACACCTATTTCAGCATTTGGAACAAGAAGAGCTCATGGCTTTGATAGTGCAGTTTACGGGAATAAAGCAAGTATAATTGCAGGATGTTATAATCATTCTAATCTTATGACTGAACTTAAATTTGGGCTACCTAGCATAGGGACTATGTCTCATTCATATATACAGAGTTTTGGTATTGGGGTAGAGGCAGAGTATAGGGCTTTTGATACCTTTATAAAAGGAAGAAAAGAAGAAAATGGAAGTTTGGTATTATTAGTAGATACTTATAGTGTAAAATCAGGGGTAAAAAATGCAATAAAAGCTTTTAAGGAAAATGGAGTAGATGATAATTATAAAGGTATTTACGGAATCAGAATAGATTCTGGAGATTTAGCTTATCTTTCCAAATTTGCCAAAAAAGAATTTTTTAATGAAGGATTTTTAAAAGCTACAATTACTTTGACTAACGGTTTAGATGAAGATTTAATACTTTCTTTAAAAGAACAGGGTGCAAAAGTAGATTTTTTTGGAGTAGGAGATGCAATTGCTGTGAGTAAATCAAATCCATGTTTTGGAGGAGTTTATAAAATAGTGGAGATTGATGAAAAACCTCTGATAAAACTTTCAGAAGATAGCATAAAAATTTCTAATCCTGGATTTAAGACTTTAATTAGGCTTTATAAAAACAATGAAGCTGTTGGAGATTTAATTGGACTTATGAAAAAGGATAGTGATATAGAGAATATTAAAAGTTTAGAAAAATTTACTTTCATATGTGAAAGTGAGCGGTATAAAAAAACTATTTTTGATAAAGATACTTATACTTATAAAACCCTTACAGAACAATTTGTAAAAAATGGAAAATTTATAGGAAATAAAGAATACTTTTTAAATATTGAAAAGCAAAGAAACTATTACTTAGAGAGTTTGTTGACTCTTTCAGAAGAACATAAACGTCTGAAATATCAGCACAAATATAAAGTAAATATTTCAAATGACTTATATAATATGAAATATAATTTGATAGAACAAATAAACAATGAATTAGAGGGTGTATAATTTATGAAGAAATCACTAGTATTTTTAATTTTGGTTATGTTTTTTTCTGTTTCTTGTTCAAAACTTATACCTAAAAAATCAGGAACTAGAATAAAGAAAATAGAAGAAAATAAAACGCCAGTACCAGAGTTTGTAGAAATAGAAAAATATATAAGAAGTTCTTACGAAAATATCGATATTGATGAAGTACGAAGAGAAACTTATATAGAACAATCTCCACATCTAGATATTACGATGAAAGACTTAATATTAAAAGGTAAAGTGGTAGAAGGAATGTATAAAGAAGATGTATTTGCAAGTCTTGGGAAACCAGAAAATAAAGTGCAGTACGCTACTGATTTTGGTATTAAAGAAGAGTGGATATACGAAGAAAGTATATGTCATTTTGAAAATGGAGTGTTAAAGGGAGTAAAGAAAAAATAATATTTTAATTTTAATAATAATTTTTCATACAAAGACTAAAATCAATTGCTTTTTTTCAAACAATGTGATATTTTATAGTAAATAAAAAACTCATATAATTTCGTAATATGGTCGAAAGTTTCTACGGGCTACCTTAAACAGCTCTGCTATGAGGATAATACTTTGTATTTTTAAGTATATATCTTCATAAATTATGAAATATATACTTTTTTTATTTGTTTTGATTTTTGGAGGAAATAATGGAACTTTTGAAAAAAAGAATACTAGAAGATGGAGTAGCGATTTCGCCAAGTATTCTTAAAGTAGATTCTTTTCTAAATCATCAAATTGATGGTAATTTAATGTTAGAAGTAGGAAAAGAATTTAAAAGAAGATTTGAAAATGACGGAATAACAAAAATACTTACAATAGAAGCATCAGGAATTGCAGTAGCAATAATGACAGCATTGGCCTTTGATGTACCTATGGTTTTTGCTAAGAAAAAAAAGCCGTCTACACTTACTGGAGATGTACTAATTAGCAAAGTTTATTCTTTTACAAAAGAAACTTATTACGACATATGCTTGTCTAGAGAGTTTCTAAATGAAAATGATAAGGTACTTATTGTTGATGATTTCTTGGCAAATGGACATGCGTCTTTGGGGTTAGTTGATTTGGTTAAAGAAGCAAATGCACAAATAGCAGGAATTGGAATAGTTATAGAAAAAGGATTCCAAAATGGTAGAAGTAAAATTCTTGAACAAGGAATAAAGCTTGAAAGTCTTGCTATAGTAGAAAGTTTGGAAACAAACAAAATAAATTTAAAATAAAATAATAATTCTCATATATTTTGGAAATATGGTCCAATGTCTCTACAAGCTACCGTAAATAGCTAACTATGAGGTGTACTGTGTATACCCGTAGTTTAATTTATTAAACTACGGGTTTTTTACAATCAGGATTCTGATTGTTTTTGAGACGGATTTCGTTTCACAAAAATGTTGTAAACTACGATTACATAATAAACAAAGTTCCTTTCTTGTGTAGTCAACCTAACCAACGGTAATCGTAGTTTCTATATAGATTATTCTATATAGACAAGAAAGGAAGCAACACATAAACAAAGGGTGAAATCCCTTTAATTATACACACAAAACATCAAGTAGGAGGAGATTTTTTATGAAAAAAGCTATTATGTTAGCTTTATTAACAGTGTTATTTTTATTAACAGCATGTGGTACTAAAAAAGAAGAAACGGCGGCACCAGCAACAGCTGATCAACCAATGACAGTAGGATTTATCTTTGTAGGACCAATAGGTGACGGTGGATTTACTTATGCACAAAATGAAGGAAGACTTTTACTAGAAAAAGAAACTGGAGTAAAAACAATTTATAAAGAAAGTGTGCCAGAAGGACCAGAAGTTAAAGAAATTGCAAAAAATATGATAGACCAAGGTGCTACAGTAATAGTAGCAACAAGTTTTGGATACATGGATTATATAGAAGAGTTAGCTAAAGAGTTCCCTAATGTAAAATTCTTACATTGTTCAGGATACAAAACAGCTGATAATATGACTAATTATTTCGGAAGAATTTATCAACCTAGATATTTATCTGGATTAGTAGCAGGACTTAAAACTAAATCAAATAAAATTGGATATGTAGCAGCTTTCCCAATTCCAGAAGTAATTAGAGGAATAAATGCATTTACTCAAGGAGTTAGAAAAGCTAACCCTAATGCAACGGTAGAAGTTGTATGGACGAGTACTTGGTATGATCCAGCTAAAGAAAAAGATGCAGCAGTTGCATTAATAGATAAAGGAGCAGATGTAATTGCTCAACATCAAGATACAGCAGGACCTCAACAAGCAGCAGAAGAAAAAGGAGTTTTCTCTGTTGGATATAACACAGATATGAGTAAAGTAGCTCCAAAAGCTAACTTAACATCTGCAGTATGGAACTGGGGACCATTCTTTGTTAGCCAAATTAAAGCTATTAAAGATGGAACTTGGACAAATAAACCTTACTGGGGATCAATGTCGGATAATGTTGTAGCATTAGCACCATTGACTGCAAATGCACCAGAAGGAGCACAAGCTTTAGTAGATGCTGAAAAAACTAAAATTTTAGATGGGTCATGGGATGTTTTTAATGGACCAATTAAAGATCAAACTGGTGCTGTAAAAGTAGCAGAAGGTTCAAAAATGACAGATGCAGAAATGCTATCTTTCGACTGGTTTGTTGAAGGAGTAATAGGAAAAACTAAATAATAATTTAAAAGGCTAACGCTAGTTAGCCTTTTTGTATTTACTTAGAATTTAAAATTGTGGCATAGGATAGATAATTTGGGATTAAACATAGCTATAAAAAATAAAATTGAACATCCTACTGCTTACAGTTTAAGTATAATAGGAGAAAGGGAAAAAATGAGTATTATTAGAGTTGAAAATATAGAAAAGCATTTTGGAACAGTTATTGCAAATAAAAATGTTTCTTTTGAGCTAGAAAAAAATAAAATATATGCACTTTTAGGTGAAAATGGTGCAGGGAAGTCTACTCTTATGAATATGCTGTCAGGAATCTACAAGCCTGATGCTGGAGAGATTTATTTGAATGGAGAGAGTATTAAATTTAAATCTCCAAAACATGCAATTGAATGTGGAATTGGAATGATTCATCAACATTTTAAACTTGTTGAAAATATGTCTAGTTTAGAAAATATAATTTTAGGACAAGAAAAATCTATTTTTATGAATAAGAAAAAAATTAGAGAAAAAGTAGAAAAAATTTGTAATGAATTCTCTTTATTTGTTGATTTGGATAAAAAAATCAAAGATTTATCTATTAGTGAAAAACAGACAGTAGAAATAATAAAAGTTCTTTATAGAGGAGCAAAAATTCTTATTTTGGATGAACCTACAGCAGTTCTTACACCACAAGAAACAAAACATCTTTTTAGTATAATGAAAAATATGAAGGCTAAAGGTTGTACTTTGGTAATTATTACTCATAAACTTCATGAAATAATGGCTGTTTCAGATGAAGTTCTTATAATGAGAAAAGGTGAAATGATAACTACAGTTAAAACAGGAGAAACTAATGAAAAAGAGTTAACTGATGTTATGGTAGGAGAAACACTTGATTTGAAAATAGAAAGACCAGAAATAGAAAAAGGGAAAAAAGTACTTGAAATTAAGGATTTGAAAGTAAAAGACTTAGACGGAGTATACAAGTTAAAAGGGATAAGTTTTGATATATATGAAGGTGAAGTACTTGGAATTGCAGGGCTTGCTGGAAGTGGACAAAAAGAATTGTGTGAAGCTATCAACGGCATAGAAAAAGTGGAAAATGGAGATATAATTTATGAAGAAAAATCTTTATTAGGTAAGAATCCGAGAGAAATTTTGGAACTTGGTATAAGCATATCTTTTATTCCAGAAGATAGGCTAGGGATGGGACTTGTACCAAATATGTCGATGACAAACAACATAATATTAAAAGATTATTATAAACAAAAAGGAATGTTACTTAGCAGAAAAGAAGCAGGGAAATTGAGTACAAAATTAGTAGAGCAATTAAACATTAAAACTCCTTCAATAAAACATCCTGTTAAAGAGCTATCTGGAGGGAATATTCAGAAAATTCTTTTAGGAAGAGAGCTTGCAATTAATCCACATTTACTTGTTACAGCTTATCCAACAAGAGGATTAGATATTGCTTCTTCACATCTTATTTATGATTTGATTAATGAAAGAAAAACACAAGGAACAGGAATACTTTATGTAGGCGAAGACCTTGATGTCTTATTAGAATTAACAGATAGAATAGCTGTTATGTGTGATGGAGAAATTACTGGGATAGTAAACGCTAAAGAAACTACTAAGGAAGAATTAGGGTTCTTAATGGCAGGGCTTAGTATGGATGAGATAAAAGATAAAAAAGGAGTTGAACATGCTTAAAATAGTAAAAAGAAAAAGTTTGAGTAAAAAAGAGCATGTCGTAATACAAAGCTTAGCAATAGTTTTGGCATTATTATTTGCAGCAATTTTTATAGGAATGACAGGAAATAATCCTGTGAAGGTTTATTTGTCAATGTTAGATGGAGCCTTTGGAAATAGTTTTAGATTTAAAGAGACAATTATAAATTCTATTCCACTAATAATAACTTCTCTTGGAATAATAATATCTTTTAAGATGAAATTTTGGAATATAGGAGGAGAAGGACAATTTGTAATGGGAGCTGTTTTAGGGTCATATTTTGCTCTTTATCACAATACTCTTCCAAAACCTTTACTTTTAATAATAATGCTTATAGCTGGATTTGTAGCTGGAGGTTTATGGGGAATTATTCCTGCATATTTTAGAACGAAATTTAAAACAAATGAGACAATTTTTACTTTATTAATGAACTATATAGCTATAAAATTTCTTACATTTTTACAATATGGTCCTTGGAAAGACCCTAAAAGTTTTGGATTTCCCAAAATTTCAGGGTTTGTAGATAATGCAGTATTACCGAAAATATTTGGGATACATATAGGATTTATAATAGCAATAATTTTATGTATAGTAGTATATATCTATATAAATCACACTAAGCAAGGATATGAAATATCTGTTATAGGTGAAAGTGAAAATACAGCTGTTTATGCTGGAATGAAAGTAGATAAAATAGTTATGAGAACAGTATTTATTTCAGCAGGAATCTGTGGTCTTGCAGGAATAATACAGGCTTCAGCAGTAAGCAAAACTCTTGCGGTAACAATATCAAATGGGACAGGATTTACAGCAATAATAATAGCATGGTTATCGAACCTAAATGCTGGAGTGACATTTATAGTTGCAATACTTTTTTCTGCACTGGTACAAGGTGGTTCATATATTCAAATGACTTTTGATATTCCACAAGCAGCAGCGAATGTTTTACAGGGAACAATTTTGTTTTTTGTTTTGGGAAGTAGCTTTTTTACGACATATACAATTAAGAGAGATAAATAGGAGGAGTCATGGAATTATTTTTAGCAGCTTGTTTGGTGGCTGGAACACCTCTTTTACTCGCAATTTTAGGAGAAATTATAACAGAAAAATCAGGGTCATTGAATCTTGGGGTAGAAGGAATGATGATTCTTGGAAGTTTGGGAGCCTTTGTAACGGCATATACGACTAAAAATCCAATATTAACATTAATAGTAGGAATGATTGCAGGAGGGCTTGGAGCGTTAATATTTGCATTCTTAACAGTAACTTTAAGAGCAAATCAGACAGTTACAGGACTTGCACTGACAATATTTGGAACTGGTGTAGCGAATTTCTTAGGGAAAAAATATGTTGGACAAATAGTTCCTGAAAATGTAAAACAGTTTTTTGCAGCGAAGAAATTACCTATATTAGGAGATATTCCTTTTTTAGGAAATATATTTTTTAATCAGAGTATTTTTATTTATTTAGCAGTTGCAATTGTAATACTTACAGGACTTTATGTTTATAAAACTAAATATGGATTAACTCTTACTTCCATTGGAGAAAATCCAGCAGCAGCAGATTCAGCAGGTATAAATGTTAATCTTTATAAATATGTGCATATTGTTTATGGAGGGGCTCTTTGTGGGCTTGCAGGAGCGTTTCTTTCAATAGTTTATGTTCCTGCTTGGCAAGAAAGTTTAACTGCTGGTAAAGGTTGGATAGCAGTGGCTCTTGTTATTTTCTGTAAATGGAATCCTTATAGAGTATTTTTAGGAGCATATATATTTGGTGGATTAGATATATTAGGATTTAGAATACAACATCTTGATATTAAAATTTCTCAATATTTTATAGATATGTTACCTTATCTAGTAACTATAATAATACTAGTAATAAGCTCTGTAAAAAAAGATAAGACTTTTGGACCAAAAGCTTTAGGAAATAATTTCTTTAGAGAAGAAAGATAGAGAAAAGAGGTTAATCTTTAACATACGTGTTAGGATTAACCTCTTTTTAGAATAATGATTTTTGTTCATCATAAGAAGAGATTTCGTTGAAGAAATCAGAGAAATTTGCTATTAATATATTTTTAGTTTCAGAGTTTAACTCATCAAGAAATTCTTTTTTTGCATATTCTCTAACCTTACTTTCTTCTAGTAACGAAATAGGGTAGTTATCTTCTAGATAGACTCTTTTGTTTAATCCATCGATAACAAGCACTTCATAATTATCCTTGTGAGCCTTGATAATAAAGATAAACTCATTTAAAAAGTATTTCTTATTTATAATCTTAATTATTGATTTATTAGTATACATAATATCATCCCCAGTTATTATTTCTCTTATATTGTATAATAAAATCCAAGCTTTTTCAAGTAATACAAATAAAAAAAGGCCTAAGCCTTCTTTAAAAGATATTATACAACGATTTTATCCTAAAAGTAATAAGGGTTTTCAGGGTGAGAAAAATACAAAGGAAAATCTGAATCGATAGTATCTTGAAAAAATTCTTTTTCAATAGATCCTTCTAGCCAAAACATATTTAATATATCAGTAAGAGTATTGTTAGTTTCTTTTCTTAATTTAAATTGTTTATAAATATCTGTAAACATAATATCCAACCTCCCTATGTTATTCTACATCACTATAATACAACTATTTGTACAAAAAAACAATACTAAAATTAAAAAAGTTATTAAAATATAAACTATATATAAAAACAATTTATGTGATTTATATAATGTATGATAAGGAATTAAATAAATATCTCTGCTATTATTGCATAAAAAAAAGAGCCAAAGGCTCTTAAAAGTGATACATTAATCCTAAACCGATATTCATATTAATATTATTAGCAATAAGTGAACTTTGGGCAATATCATTAGATAAAATTTCAACTGAACTAATAGATCTGAAACTAATATTATCTCCTAAACTATAAGTTAAGTCTAAATGAATACCAAATTTACTACCTGAAGCATTTTTAAAAGTAGTGATATTAGAGCTATTAGAAGGAACACCATAGAAATAATCAACATAATTTTTGTCTAAAAAAGTATAACTAATTGCAGGGATAATTTGTAAATCAGGTGTAAGCCCAATGTATCTTTCCCCATAAATTTTTACTTTTCCACCGCCACTATTCAAAAAGTTTTTTGTAATTTCAGCAGCAAGCATAAAATCAGGGTTAGAATCAGGAATAAATTTTCCAGAGAATCCAAAATAAAATTCAGAATCTTTAGATTCAATGAACTTATTATAAGGAGAAGCTAAATCCTTTGAAGCTAATTTTGATAGTTGGTATTCTGTTATGGCAGAGACAACAAATTGATTGTCAGAGTAGAAATTATACCCACCTACATATCCAGAAATAGTATCTGTAGTAGTTGGCTTTATGAAAAAATTATTATATTTTCCTTCGATTAAAGGATAAATAGAAAAATCAGATTCAGCCCCATAATAAGGTTTTCTAAGAATAGTAGTTAGTAATCCAATAGACAACTTATTTTCTGTATCTCTTTCTAACCTAGTATTGCTGTCACTTATAATAAAATCATCTAAATTTAAGCCATAATCTTCTGGTTCAGGAACTTCGCTAACAGCTACATCAGGTGTAAAGATAATGTTGTCGGAAACTGTAATATTTTCTACTGCACCCATTAATAATAAGTTGCATGAAAATAGAAATATGCTAAATAAACTAAATTTTTTCATGAAAACCTCCTAAGAATTTCTAGTAGTATTATATATAAAATACTAAGAAAAATCAATTTTTAATTGAAAATAAAGAGCTTTAAAAAATATAGATTAAAATGTCAATAAGGATTCTATTAAAACAAAACAAAAAATTCGGAAACTGAATAAAAATTCAAAATTCGCTTGCTAATTTGACTGTTTTTTTGGTAGAATTTATTGGGATATAAAATAAAAGATGAGATAATTTATTAATTAAAGTCAAATTATTTTGTTTAATGTTCAAAAGGAGAGATAAAATGGGGAAAAGTAGTTTAAAAGCATTCATAGGAATTTTCTTAGGATCAATGTTAGTAGTACTTGCAACGAAGTTTTTAGGACTAATAGCAGGAACAGTTTGTGGAATAATTATAGCAGTTCTATCTGGAATTTTTACTGTAAAACCATTAGGTAAACTTAAAAATGCATTAAAAAAAGCTGCAGATGGGGAATTAAGTTATAGAATGGACATTAATTTGGCAGGAGAACTGAAAGAAATAGCTAAATATTTTAATTTGTTTATGGATAATCTAACAGATACTATAAATGCTGCTAAGTTTACAGGAGATGAAATAAGAAATCTTAATTTGGAAACTAAAAAAGAGCTTGATAATTTAGTTAATGGAAATAGAAGTGAATTTGCAAGAGAGCTTAAAAACCCTATGGCAGAAGGAATTATTCACTTGAGAGATTATATACAAATTACCCTAGATAAAGTGAGAAATCAAACAGCAGCAACAGAAGAATCTGCGGCAACTTTGGAAAAAATAAACGAAGGAGCTAACAAAATAAAAGATAGTCTTCAAGAGTCAAAAAGTGTTTCAGAAGATGCTTTAACAAAAGCAATAGGAAGTATGGAAAACGTTCAAATGATGATTGATAAAATGAATACTATAAGCGATAGTGTTAATAACGCTGAAGAAAAAGTTAATTCACTTCTTGAACTATCAAGAAATATTGGGAATATAACAACAGCAATTACAACTTTAGCAGATCAAACAAACTTATTAGCATTAAATGCTGCGATAGAATCGGCTCGTGCTGGAGAAGCTGGCCGTGGATTTGCTGTAGTATCTCAAGAAATAAAAAAATTAGCAGAGAAAACAAATCAAGAAACTAGTAAAATTGATGAAATTATAAAGAATATTCAAAGTGAAATAGAAAATGTAAAAGGTGCTAATGATAAAGTTCAGAATAATGTGGTAGAAGGAATTGAGATTTCTATGCAAGTAAATAGTAGCATAGATGAAATATTACTTGTTACTAGCCAAAATAATGAAAATATTGAAAAAATTGGATTTGAAATACAAGAGCAAGTTATAGCAACAGAAGAAATAATGACGGCAGTAGCAAGCATTAGTAGCGCTTCAACAGAAATTGAAGAAAGTGCAACAGAAAATGATAATATAACTCAGTTTATTACAAAAGAATTGATTACGAAATTGAATAAATTAGATGATGTAAATAATTCAACTCTTAAATTAGATGAAGAGCTTACAAAATACAGAGGCTAACCCATTGGGTTAGCCTGTTTTTTTAATATATTTTGAAAGATGAAACAATTTCTTGAAGATTTTCAGAAGAGTTAGATAAAATTTTTGAAGAACTTTCAACTTGAGTAGTTTTTCTTAAAATTTCTTCAATTAAGTTTATAGAATTAGTACTTAAATTGCTACTATTCTCAATCTCTTCGCCCATTTCATCTCCAAGTTTTTTGGTTTCTTCAGAAATAGCATCTAATTCTTTGGCTTGTAAGCCAACAATATCAGAAATAGAATCTACTTTTGATGATACTTCAAAGATACCTTGTTGAATCTCCTTGAAAGATTCTACAGATTTTTTAACAGCTTCATTTCCTTCTTTTGATTTTTGGTTGATTTCTTGAACATTTACTATGGTGCTTTCTGTTTCTTCCCTAACGTGGCTGATAATTGAAGAAATAGAAATGGCAGCTTCTCTAGACCTCTCTGCCAGTATTGAAATCTCTCTAGCAACTACACCAAATCCTCTTCCTGCTTCTCCAGCTCTTTGAGATTCTATTGAAGCATTAATTGCTAATAAATGAGTTTGTTTACTGATACTTTCTATCATTTGCACAACATCATGAATTTCATTATTTGATTTTTGAAGAATATCAATACTATCGATAGTTTTTTTCATGACTTCATCAAGTTTATTAATTTTTTCGACTACTTCTTCTGTTGCTTCACGACTTTGGAAAGCTTTTGAATTGGTAATTTGACTTTTCTCCTTAACTTCATTTGTAAGACGGCTCATATCTTTAACAGAGTTTGAAATAACTGCCAGTTTATCTTGAGTTTCATTAAATAAATCGCTTTGTTTGCTTGAAGTTTTTACTATTGTTTTTACAGAACTCTCGATAGTTCCTACACTATATTTTACGTCTTCAGCAAGATCTGATAAATAATGAGATGAATTTTGTGTATCATTTGATGCTTTTTCTATTCTTCTTATAACAGTCATTTGGTTATTTATAAATTTATTAAACCATTTAGAAAGTTCACCAATTTCATCGTGAGAAGAAATATTTACTCTTTTTGTTAAATCTCCTTCACCTTCTGCAATATCAAGTAAGATTCCAATAGTTTTTTCTAAAGGAGCAGTAATTTTGAATCTTGTTATTGCAGTTAAAGAAATTATATTAAAAATAAAAAGAATAAAATCATTAACAAAATCATTCAGTTTGAAAAATTTGTTTAAAGTAAATAAAGCTAAGTAGCCTAAACAATAAACAACACCAAAAATAAGCGCAACTTTAAAATCTACGGTTCTAAATTTATAGATTTCCTCTATATCTGCTTCACACATGAGACCCCAAGTTTCATCACTGTGAGGGGGATTAATTGTAACACCTTGTCCTCCTACCATAATATGTCTATAATCAGGATATCCAGGCCAAATATCGAGATTTTGAGAGTTTCTCATAGTTTTTTCTACACCTGGATGAAGAGAACCTGTTGCAGGGTCGTTAAATACTATTTCGAACTCAGTATGTTTTTTAATTTGAACAGTTCCCCATTTTTTAGTTTTAATACCATCTTTAAGATTATCTCCACCAGTAAAGGTTTTATCTTCAAATCTACTTCTAGAAATTGCAGTTCCTGATTTGATATTTCTATTAGATTTAATCATGAATAGATAGTTATCGCCAGATTCTTTGTAGATATGAGTATCTTCTTCTTGAAGAATATCACTCATTACATCATTAGGAACTCTAGCACAAATAACAGCTTTCCTATTTAAATTTTTGTTTATATAAGGGATGGAAAAAATCAGAGTTGTTTCGTCAAAAAATGTAGAGCTACTTCCGCCAATATTTAAGCTTTCTTCATCAATAAATGGACCGTACATATACGGTTTCATTTCCATCCCGTATTTATAGTTGGGTAAAGAGTTACGAA
>JAGNSM010000058.1 GCA_017988045.1 Fusobacteriaceae bacterium | reverse complement strand
TGTTTTCAAATAAAAGTATTTCAACATTTTTTCTCCTAAATTCTTACTTACATACAGACTAATTTTAGCATAATTTGTTCATTATTACTAGGGTTCTCATTAGTTTATTTAATTTCTTTATCATGAGAATAAGGATTCTAATCTAACTCTGTGAGAGTTTTGTGAAATTGAATTTAAAAAAGACAGCCTATAAGCTGTCTGGATTAGGATTATGTCCCCATTTTTTTAAGTTTTCATTAATAAATTTTATTATTTGCTCATTATTTTCTTTCCCATTTCCTTTTATTTCCATAGGTTCATCAAAAGCAAAATGCACCTTTTCTTTTCTTCTTATAGGACCAAAATCTCTTACTAATTTTGAATTTCCCCAAAAATCTGTTTTAAGAGCAAAAGGCACTACTTTTACCCCTGCTTTCTGAGCTAATTTAACCCCTAATGAACTAAAAACTTCTGGGTCAAAATTTGGATTTCTATGACTTTGTTGGAATATAATTATAGATGTCCCTGATTTCAATATTTCTATGCCTTCACTCATAACAGTTTTTAAATCTTCTCTAGGATTTACTCTTCCCACCGCTATTGGTTTAGTTTTCCTCATTATGTGTCCAAACACTGGAAATGTTAACAAGCTTTTCTTTACTACAAATATAACATTTTTTATCGGCAAAATAATTCCAGGAAGTATCATTGTTTCTAAAGCTGACATATGATTCCCTACAAAAACTACTGGCTCATCCTTTACTTTTTTTATATTATCTATTCCCTCAATATCAAATTTAGCTCCCACTTCTTCCAAAAGTTTAAAGCAAAGAATAGCATGTAATATAAATTCATTGTAATTATACTTATCTTTTTTAGCTAAACTAGACATTTTTAATGTAATCATCATGTATCTAATCACAAAATAAATTCTACTACCTAAAAATAACTTATCTATCAAACTTCTTTTAACTTCTTTTCTACTTTTAAAACTATTTTCTGCCACTATATTATTTGCATTCTCTAAAAAATTTCTTTCTATATTCATTTTAAACCCCTTATATAATTAAAAACTCACAATTTTCAAATTTTATGATTATAAAAGACAACTGACTTTTATCACACCCTTCTCCTAATTTTAGGATAAGGTACCAAAGGCGGATGAAGTTAAATCTTTAACTTAAATCACATAATACCTTTGCCACTTTTTTTATAACACTATCTATTACAAGCAATCTGAACTAGGATTATGTCCCCATTCTACCAACTTTTCTTGAATAAACTTTACTACTTTATCATTAGTATCTTTACCAACTTCTTCTACCGCAATAGGCTTCCCAAAAGAAAAGTAAACTTTTTCTTTTCTTCTAATAGGACCAAAATCTCTTATTTTTTTTGCATTTCCCCAAAAATCTGTTTTTAAAGCAAATGGAACTATTTTTACTCCCGCTTTTTGAGCTAGTTTTATTCCTAAAGAACTAAATTTCTCTGGGTCAAAATTCGGACTTCTATGACTTTGTTGAAATATAATTACTGATGTTCCACTTTTCAGAACTTCTACCCCTTCTGTCATAACCGTTTTTAAGTCTTCCCTAGGATTTACTCTTCCTACTGATATTGGCTTTGTTGCTTTCATTATATGTCCAAATATTGGAAATGTTAGTAAACTTTTTTTAACTACAAATATTGATTTTTTCAAAGGTACTATTACCCCTGGAAATACCATAGTTTCTAACGTCGACATATGATTCCCTACAAAAACTACTGGCTCATCTAATACTGCCTTAATGTTATCTATTCCTTCAATATGAAACTTTCCACCAACATCTTCTAATAGATTAAAACAACGAAATCCTAATTCCATATATTCATCGTAATGAAATTTTCCTTTTCTAGCTTTGTTAGATAGATACAACGTTATAGCCACATATCTTATTATAAAATAAACTCTCGAACCTAAAAATAATTTATCCAAAAAAACTCTTTTTTTCTCTTTAGGTGTATCATAGGTATCTGAATTCAGCCTAGACATTAGCTCATCTAACATAATTTTTCTTTTTTTCTCTTCCATGGTTCTCCCTACTTTTCATGATAAACTATTATATAAAACTTTATACAAAATTAGTAGTATTTTTTTAATTTTCTTCTTCTATTTTTTTTAGTGTCTTATAAATACATCTATCCATCATAAAGGGTATCCCAACTTCTTCTGACAATCTTTTTGCCTCTTCTGAAATAACACCTTCTTGAAGCCAAATATAGCTAACTTTTTTATCTATCGCCTTTTTCACTTCTTCTAAAGCTCTGTCGGAATTAACAAACAATACTGCTATATCAATTTTTTCATTTGTATCAGCTATATCCTTGTATGCTTTTTCTCCTAAAACCTCTTCATAATTTGGATTAATCGGAATTATTTTATACGCTCTTTTTTGTAATTCTAATGATACTTTATTGGAAGGTCTGTCTTCCTTGGGAGAAATTCCTATTACTGCAATATTTTTTATATTTTTATAAATATCCCTTAAAATTATTTCTGACATTTCTAATCACTCCTTTATTTTTATTTTAATCTATAATTCTTGTTTTTTCATTATTTTTTTAGAGTATGTCTATCTTATTGCTAAATAAATTCAAATATTTTTCTTCTACCCCACTATCAGTGATTAATATATCTATATCCGTAACTTCTGCAAAAGTCATAATTCCACCATTTCCAAATTTTTCCTTATCTGCTAGCAGAATTACCATCTCACTTTTGTTTATAATATTTTTTTTAACTTCATATTCTTCAAATGTGGCATTTGTTATCTGCCTTATCTCTGTTATTCCATTGCATCCCATAAATGCTTTTTTTATATTAAAAGGCTTTAAAAATTCACTAGAAATATTTCCAACAAAAGAGGCAGTTTCTCTTAATAATATTCCTGGCAATACGATTACTTTAATATTTTCTAATTTATATAACGCATCTATTACAGGTAAACTATGAGATATTACTGTCAAATTTTTCTTATCCTTAAGAAATGGAATTATTTGTAGAGTTGTTGTTCCTGAATCAATAAAAATAGTATCATTATCTTCTATATATTCAGAAGCTCTTTTTCCTATTAATTCCTTGATTTTAATATTAAATTTTTTTCTTTTTTCATAGGCTCTTAATGGTTTTACTGTTTCTGTTAAAACAACGCCTCCATAAACTTTTTTTATAATTCCTTCTTTTACAAGAAGTTCTATATCACGTCTAACTGTATTCATTGATATTTCAAACTTTTCTTTTAACTCTTCTAAAGAAACTGAATTGTTATTTTTTATATATTCTCTTAATAAATCTAATCTTTTCTCTTTCATTAGTTCACCTTTCAAATATGATAAATTAAGTATATAAACTTTTCTTAAAAAAATCAATTTCTATTTGACACAATTTACTCAAAAATGATAAAACTTAACCAAAAGTTAATCATAATTTATCCAAAAGGAGATTTGCAATGAAGAAAAATTTTGATAAAGAAAACTGTACTGGTTGTGGTATCTGTGCAATGAATTGTCCCATAAAAATAATGTATATCTCTACAACAGAAACAAATCAAAAAGGCAAAGCAGTCAGTTATATAACTGATGAATCAAAATGTATCAATTGTATGATTTGCTCCAAAATGTGCCCATATTTTGCTATTAATTTTGAAGAAGATGGTAAAAATATTACATTCCCAAAATTAATGGAAAATATTGAAATCCCTTTTCATAACGGATGTTATCAAGGATTAATTGAACGAATCGTTGCTGAAACCATTGAAGAACTTAATATTGAAAATGATATTATTATATTTAAACCAGAAATGGCTAGATTTATGGTAAATGTCGAAATAAAAGCTTTACCTATGGATAAATATTTTGAGGAAGCTTTAAAATACAAAAAAGAAAATTTGGATAAAATAATTTTAATTTGGTATGTTGATGAAGAGCCTTGGCAACACGAACAAGCTCTAAAGGATTTTAAAAATCTGAAAAATACTTCTGTAACTATCCTTCATATGCTTAATTATTTTTCTGAATTTAAAGAAAATCCTAACAGTTCTAACTATGCTGAAGATATTTGTGACTACTTAAGTAAATCTTCTGAAACTGGTTTTGTTTCAAGAGGTTCTTTTAAAGATATATCTACTCAAAACCAAGCCAAATTACAAATTAAAAAAGCTATTTTAAATCAAATAAGAAATAAAGACTTTGCATTTGCAGAATTGATTTTGCCTTGTCATTGGCGAATAGAGGGACGTCCAACAAAGGAAATCGTATTTTCTCAAGTTAAAGAAAATGTAGAATGGTTCAACAAAATCATTATTTCCAAATATCCTTTAGGAATATTAAAAGAAACTTTTTAATTTCCACTCTATTTTTTCATCAAATATTGCATTTTTTTTTATAGTAGAGTAATATATTTCACAGGAGGTTATACTTATGATACTTGTTGATCCCAACATTAAATATATAAAAAGTTTTAGAACGTATGTAAATCAATACAAAGAAAGAAATGATAGATTCTACTTAGGCATTTATGAAGAAGCCTTTGATAGTTTTTCAAAATATGTAACATTATTAGAAGATAATGCTCAAGGTAAAAATTTGCCCTATGGTTGGTCAGCATACAGAACTTTTTGGTTAGAAGATAAAGGTGAAATTCTCGCAGTAATAAGAATTAGAGATAAAGATGTCGAATATTATGGACATATTGGATATGATGTTGCTCCTCTTTATAGAAAAAAAGGGTATGGTACTAAAATTCTTGAATTGGGTCTTGAAAAAGCAAAAAAAATGGGTCTTAAAAAAATTATTTTAACTTGTCTTGATAAGAATTGGGCAAGCCAAAAAATTATAGAAAAAAACGGTGGAGAAATGATTAAAACCATAGAAAATGATGATGGTAAAATATATTATGCATATGAAGTAAGACTCTAACTTTAATTTTTTTAGATTTCAACAGGACTTTCAAGTCCTGTTTTCTTTTCCCTATTAAATGCAAAATTAAAAAGCATTATTACAGTGCAAATTGATTATTTAGTTTACATAAATCATTTAAACTCTCATTTTATTATAGTGCTGTATATTTCTCTAGGCATTTTTTAAAAAAAATGGTATTATAGATAGAATAAATTATTAAATAAGAGGAGTTAATATGCAAAAAATTAAAAATATTGCAATAATTGCCCACGTTGACCATGGTAAAACTACATTAGTAGATGCTATGTTAAAACAAGGTGGGATTTACAAAGAGCATGAAAGAGTAGAAGAAAGAGTAATGGATAGTAATGACATTGAGAAAGAAAGAGGAATTACAATCTTCTCTAAAAATGCTTCTATCAGATTTAAAGATTATAAAATAAATATAGTAGATACTCCAGGACATGCGGATTTTGGTGGGGAAGTACAAAGAATACTAAAAATGGTAGATTCAGTTTTACTTTTAGTAGATGCTTTCGAAGGTGTTATGCCTCAAACTAAATACGTTCTTAAAAAAGCTCTTGAGCAAGGACATAGACCAATAGTTGTTATCAACAAAATTGATAGACCTATGGCTAGACCTGCTGAAGTTCTTGATATGGTATTCGATTTATTCGTTGACCTTAATGCTAACGAACTTCAATTAGATTTCCCAGTTATTTATGCTTCAGCTAAAAATGGTATAGCAAAACATAACTTAGAAGATACTAATGAAGATATAATCCCATTATTTGAAGCTATATTAGATAATGTAGAAGATCCAGACGGAAGTGCTGACTTACCTTTCCAATTCTTAGTTACAAATATTGAATATGATAACTATGTAGGTAAAATTGGAACTGGAAAAATACATAACGGAACTGTTAAACTTGGAGAAGAAGTAGTTCTTCTAAAAAGAGATGGCGAAAGATTAATATACAGAGTTTCAAAACTTATTGGATATGAAGGTCTTAAAAAAATAGATATTAAAGAAGCTGCTGCTGGGGATATAGTTTCTATCGCTGGTATTGAGAAACTTGATGTAGGGGAAACTGTTGCATGTAGAATAAACCCTATGCCATTACCTGTTATAGATATTGATGAACCTACACTTGCTATGACATTTATGGTAAATAACTCTCCATTTGTTGGTAAAGATGGTAAATTCGTAACTTCTAGACAAATTTGGGATAGACTTATGAAAGAATTACAATCTAACGTTTCTATGAAAGTAGAAAAACAAAATTCAACTGATTCATTTACTGTTAAAGGTAGAGGAGAACTTCAATTATCTATACTTATTGAAAATATGAGAAGAGAAGGATTTGAACTTCAAGTTTCTAAACCTCAAGTTATTTTCAAAGAAGAAGATGGAAAAGTTACTGAGCCAATAGAATTAGCACTTGTTGACGTTGCTGACGAATATGTTGGAGTAGTTATTGAGAAATTAGGTATCAGAAAAGGTGAAATGATTAATATGGTTCAAGGTAGTGATGGTTACACTAGACTTGAATTCAAAATACCTGCAAGAGGACTTATTGGATTCAGAAATGAATTCTTAACTGATACTAAAGGAACTGGAATATTAAATCAATCATTCTATGAGTATGAATTATTCAAAGGTGCAATTCCTACAAGAACTAGAGGTGTTTTAGTTGCTATGGAAGGTGGAACTACTCTTGCTTATGGATTAGATGGTTTAAAAGATAGAGGAACTCTATTCTTCGGACCTGGTGTAGATGTTTATGAAGGTATGATAGTTGGAGAACATAGTCGTTCTAATGACTTAGTAGTAAATGTATGTAAAGGTAAAAAACTTACAAATATGAGAGCTTCTGGAAGTGATGATAATGTTAAACTATCACCACCTAGAGCATTTACTTTAGAACAAGCTTTAGAGTACATTGAAGATGATGAATTATTAGAAGTAACTCCTACTTTCATAAGAATGAGAAAGAAAGAGTTAAAAGCTAACTTAAGAAAACCTAAGAAAAAAGATTAATTTTAAAAGACCTCATAATTTGAGGTCTTTTTTTACATAACTGTATTATGAAAGTGCCCATTGAAATTAGGTTAGCCTCCAAAATTCCTCCTATCACAATTTTTATATACTTTTTCTACATTTTATAAAATTCATCTAATAAATTTTCTAAATAATCAACAATATTTTTATGCCTGTCAGAAACGCTATCACTCCTTTCAATTATATCTCTTGCAGTTACTAAGTCCTCTTCTAGTCTAAGAATTTTTGTATCTTTGAAATATTCAATTTCATGGCTTTCAAATGGTTCTGGAAAATTATTTTCCACTAAATGTTCTTTAAATTGCATAAGCTCAAAAGTTTCTTTTTCTAATTTATCAAAAAAAATATCATTTCTATTCATAATCTTGTACCTCCTTTCTGCTTTAGTTCTCTCTTTATATAATTATACTTCATAAAAAATAAAAACCAACAAAATTTAAAAAAGCTAATTTTAAAGGAATTATTAATCTTAATAAGTATATAAAAGTATCTAGGTAATAACTTTACTGAAGGAGCTGATATAGATGAAAAAAACTTATATTTTAGATACTAATGTTCTTATTCATGACCCAAATGCCTTATTCAATTTTGAAGATAACAATATTATTCTGCCTATTTATGTGGTAGAAGAGATTGATAAGCTTAAAAGAAGTGAAGGTGAAAAAGGTAGAAATGCTAGAGTGACTGCTAGAACTATAGATGAACTTCGTAAAAATGGTTCACTTTTTAAAGGTGTTACACTTCCAAAAGGTGGAACATTTAGGGTAGAAATTAAGGGAGATTACAAAAATTTACCTAGTTTTTTACAAAAAGATGTAATGGATAATAGAATACTTGCAGTTGTAATTGAACTTTCTAAGGAAATCAATGAAAAAGTTATCTTAGTAACTAAAGATATTAATATGAGAATTAAGGCTGATGCTTTAGATATTCCCGTAGAAGACTATGAAACTGATACAGTAAGTATTGATGAACTTTATAAAGGTTACGCTGAAATAATTGTAAATGATGAAGACTATAAAAAATATATTAAAAGTGGTAAATTGAAAATTGATGAACTTTATAAAGGTGAAGTTTATCCAAATGAATGTTTTAAAGTTAAGTGTGAAGATAGAGAACATCTAGGAATTTATAACATAGATAAAAAACGCATAGAAAAATTAACTTACGCTGACATAGAGTTATGGGGTATTCGAGCAAAAAATAGCGAACAATCTTTCGCTGTTGAACTTCTTATGAATCCTGAAATTCAAGTAGTTACTCTTGTTGGACAAGCAGGAACAGGTAAAACTTTGCTTGCCCTTGCTGCTGCACTAGAACAAGTTGTTGAACGTTCTATCTATAAGAAAATCTTTGTTGCTAGACCAATTATCCCAATGGGAAAAGATTTAGGGTATCTCCCTGGTGGAGAAAAAGAAAAATTAAGACCTTGGGTACAGCCAATTTATGATAATTTTGATTTTCTTGCTTCAAACAAAGGAAATGAAGATAGAAAATCAGGAGAAAAAGCGATATTTGGGCTAGAGGCTATGGGGCTTTTAAAGGTAGAAGCTCTAACATATATAAGAGGTAGAAGTATTCCTAAAGGACTTTTAATTATTGATGAGGCACAAAATCTTACACCTCATGAAGTCAAAACTATCGTTACTAGAGCTGGTGAAGATACTAAAATAATTTTTACAGGTGACCCGTACCAAATTGATAATCCATACTTAGATGCAAATAGTAATGGCCTTACTTATTTAGCAGAAAAATTCAAAAATGAAAAAATATCTGGTCATGTGACTTTAGAAAAAGGAGAAAGATCAGCACTTGCAGAATTAGCTGCAAAACTTCTTTAAATAATGCTTGTGGGAGTCAGAAATTCTGACTCCTTTTTTAATATATTGTCCACAAATATAGTTGACTTTAAGAATATAAAATAGTATATTATAGGTATAGGGGGTACCCCTATAATAACTTGAGGAGGTATTTATATGACTACAATAATAAAAATTAATGGAATGAGCTGCGGACATTGCTCAATGGCTGTAAAAAAAGCATTAGGACAAATTGAAGGTGTTGAAACGGTAGAAGTTAATCTTGAAGAAAAAACTGCTACTATTTCTAGTACAACTAGCTTAGATATAAATATATTAAAAGAAATTATTGATGATGAAGGCTATGAATTTATAGGTATTTTATAATTTCATTTTCAGAAAGGATTTATTATGAAAGAAAGTTTTATTATTACTGGTATAACATGTCAATCTTGTGTCAATCGTATCGAAAAAAAACTTAGTAAGCTTGACTTTATTAATGAATTAAATGTTAACCTAGCAACCAATATTCTTACTGTTGACTATGACGAAAGCAAAATAGATAAAAGTATAATCTTTGATACTGTTATCAATTTAGGATATGGAATTAAAGAAAATATTGAGATTAGCTCTGACTTTTTAGATATATCAGGCATGACATGTCAAGTATGTGTAAATAGGATAGAGAAAAAAATAGGGAAATTAGATGGCATTGATAATATAGCTGTCAACTTAACTACTAATATTGCAGAAGTAAAATACAATAAAGAAAAAATAAAATTAAGCGAAATCAAATCTAAAATATCTGATTTAGGTTATGGTGCTGAGACTCACAAAGAAGAACTTAAAACTAATGACGATAAAAATTTGAAAATTGAGAAAAAAGAACTTATTAACTTAAAAATTGCGATTGGATTTGCAATCCCTATACTTTATATTACTATGGGACATATGCTAAACTTTCCTTTACCTGAATTTTTACACCCTAATATGCATCCCATTACATTTTCTTTGACTCAATTTTTACTATCTATTCCTATTGTTTTTGTAGGAAAAGGTTTCTTTAGCAGAGGAATAAAGGCATTAAAAAGTCTTAGTCCCAATATGGATTCTCTAATTGCTATCGGTACTGGAGCAGCTTTAACCTATAGTATCCTTGGAACTTTTTTTATTCTACAAGGGGACAATTCTTATGTTATGCATCTTTATTATGAATCTGCAGACGTTATTATCGCCCTTGTAATGCTAGGTAAATTTTTGGAAGGTAGAAGTAAAAGAAAAACCAGCGAAGCTATTAAAAAACTTGGAAATTTAAGAGCAAAAAAGGCTAACTTAATTAGAAATGATGAACTCATTGAAGTTGACATTGATGAGATTTCTGTTAGTGATTTGATTCTTGTTAAGCCTGGTGAAATAATCCCTAGTGATGGTGTTATAATAAGCGGTACTTCTCTTGTTGATGAGTCTATGCTTACTGGTGAAAGCATTCCTGTAGAAAAAACTATTAATTCAAAAGTAATTGGTGGAAGTATTAATAAGAATGGAAGCTTTACTTTTAGAACTGAAGCTATTGGTAAAGATACTACTTTATCCAAAATTATTAAACTGGTAGAAGAAGCTCAAGGTTCAAAGGCTCCTATAGCCAAACTTGCTGATAAAATTAGCGCATACTTTGTTCCAACAGTAATTGGAATAGCAACTATTTCCAGTTTACTTTGGTATTTTGCTGGTATAAATAATTTAATTGAATTAAACAATACTCCTTCTATTTTTGCATTGAGCATATTTATTGCTGTTCTTGTTATTGCTTGTCCTTGCTCTCTTGGTCTTGCGACCCCTACAGCAATAATGGTAGGAACTGGAAAAGGTGCTTCAGAAGGTATACTTATAAAAGGTGGGGAACCACTTGAAACTGCTTATAAGGTTGATACTGTTGTTTTTGATAAAACGGGAACTATTACTGAAGGAAAGCCTAAAGTTACTGATATTTTCAATTTTGGAATTGATGAAGATACTCTCTTATCATTAGTTGCTAGTAGTGAGTCTCATTCAGAACATCCTTTGGGAGAAGCTATTGTAAATTTTGCTAAGGAAAAAAATGTAACCCTTATTAGTCCTTCTCATTTCAAGTCCTATACTGGTATGGGTATTGAAACTGTCATAAATGACTATTCTCTTTTCATTGGGAATGAGAAATTTTTAATTGAAAAGAATATAAAAAATATTCCTTATGATATTATTAATACTCTTAGCACCGAAGGAAAGACTCCATTATTAGTTTCTATAAATGATAATTTTAGCGGTATAATTGCTGTTGCTGATGTTATTAAATCTGACTCAAAAGAAGCTGTTAACAAACTTACTTCAATGGGAATAAATGTAATAATGCTCACTGGAGATAACAAAAAAACTGCCTTAGCCATTGGTCATGAAGCTGGAATTAATGAAATAATTGCAGAAGTTCTCCCACATGAAAAATCAAATGTAATTAAAGACTTACAAGCTAAAGGAAAAATTGTGGCTATGGTGGGAGACGGAATTAATGATGCACCTTCACTAGCACTTGCAAATGTTGGAATTGCCATAGGGAATGGTACTGATATTGCTATAGAAAGTGCTGATATTGTTCTTATGAAAAATAGTATTTTAGACGTGCCAAAAGCAATTAACCTAAGCAGAAAAACTATTGCCAATATCAAACAAAATCTATTTTGGGCCTTTGCTTATAATATAATTGGAATCCCTGTTGCTGCTGGTATACTTTATTTGTTTGGAGGGCCTCTATTAAATCCAATGATTGCAGGAGCAGCTATGGCAATGTCTAGCGTTTCAGTTGTAACTAATGCTTTAAGATTAAAAAATATAAAAATTGATTAAGGAGGTTTTCATGGAAGAAAAATGTGTTATTTGTGACACAGCTGAACATGAAAAAAATAAAAAAAGTTTAGTTATTAGATTAAATAAAATAGAGGGGCAAATAAGAGGTGTTAAAAAGATGGTAGAAGATGACATCTATTGTGATGATGTTCTTAATCAAATTAGTTCCATAAAATCTGCTCTTAATGGATTAAGTAAAGCTTTACTTGAAAGACATCTAAACACTTGTGTTATCGAAAAAATTAAAAATGATGATACTCAAGTTATAGCAGAACTTTTGACTACTCTTAATAAAATGTTAAAATAAATTTTTTATTACTAAGTAAAATGCACAGACCTCAAGTCTGTGCATTTTTATATACTTTTATTTATGAATTCTTCATAATAGCTTGGCAAAGAATCCCAAGGATTTTCTAAAACATCATCTGTTATATAAATCCAATAGGCTTTATAATCATCTATTGTTTCTATATAGTTTGAATTAGCTGTATGTATCAAAACAGCGTTAGAATTATAAGTACTTTCATCATTTGTCCAATTCTGATAATCAACTGAGTTTATTAAAGAATTTACATTAATAGCAGATTCTTCTAAAATTATCTTTATCGATTCTAATCCTTTATATTCAGTATTTAGAGTAATTCCAAAATTATTTATAGTTTTTTTCCCTTTATTTTGAATGTAAGTTTCAAGTTCAGCATAATAATTATAATCACTAGCTTGTGCCGAGGTTTCATCCAAAAAAATATAATCTATAGAATAATCTGATATCCACATGTCTATGTCAGATTTTACTTCATCAACACTTCTACCTCCATAATAAGTAGATACATATCCTGCAATTTTAGAATTATTCACTTGTATTAGAGAGATATATTCCAAGTATTTGTTATATGCGTAACCATCACTATGATCTGGCCCATTATTAGGGTTCAATATAACTATCAAATTTTCATGCAATTTACTTGAAGACTCTATAAGCTTATTATAAATCGAATCATTTGGATAAATATATGCTGGAATAATAATTCCGTGAGAATCAGCATTGTTTTCTATATTTTCTGATATTTTATTAGAAGTACATGCACATAATAACAAAAGAAATATTAATAAAATCTTTTTCACTATTTTCCTCCTACTAAGAAACAAAATGAGCAGCATCGGCTACTCATTTACTTTTATTTCTACAATATTTTCACTTACAACAGTTCCTTTTAATGTTTTTCCTGTTCTAAGATTTTTAACATCAATTTCTTGACCAAATTCTCCATTTTGAAGAGCTTCTCCTCTATCAGATATGGTTAAACTCCCATAATTAATCTCCACACTAATCTTTTGACCTTTTTTTATTGTACCTGCTATCTCAATATTACTTGGTTGTAATTTTGTTCCTGCATAAAGGTCTTCTGTGAAAACAGTTTTTTCATTTATTTCTAAATTCTTTAATTTAGTTTCTTCATATACCATTTCACTTTTTACACTTACCTTGTCTTCTTTATAGCTTTCACCTTTTTTTACATCTTTAACAAGAGTGTATTCTTTAATTAACTTTCCTGTATTCAAACTAAAAGGAAATTCATAAACTTTTATATTATTTTCATAAACACTGGCAATACTCTGATTTTTCCCAAGTTTATCTACTTTATTTTCTTCTACCCTATACTCTATATTTCCTGTAGGCATTTTCAGAGTATCTCTTGAATTTATTACTACGTTATAGTCAAAATCTGTTTTATCTTTTTGTAAAACTTTTAACAGTTCAGCTTCTACCTCAGCTGTTTTTACTTCTGAAAAATCTCTTTCTACTGTAATTGTATCTGGTACTTTTACTACTTTTACTCCTAATTTTAATAATTCAGCTTTTATTTTGTCAGCTTTAATAATATATTTCCCACCGGGTACTTTTATTTTACCAAAAATTATATTTTCAGCTTTATTTTTTTCCACTAATTGAGGAGTTAAATCCCAAAGAGTTATATTTTCGTATTTTATTTTTATATAACTATTTATCTCTGAAAAAATATTTACTTTATTAAAAAAGAAGAATGATAGTATAACTATCATTCTTGATATATAATTAAATTTCATCTATTAACCTCTTTTTAAGTTGTTAGCAGCTTGAAGCATTGTATCCGCTGTATTTATTGTTTTTGTATTGATTTCATAGGCTCTTTGAGCAGCTATCATATCAACCATTTCATTAACAATTTTTACATTTGAAGTTTCCAAATAATTTTGTAATAAAGTTCCTGTGTTTCCAGTTCCTGGATTTTCTATAGCAGCTTGCCCTGATGCAACTGTTGTTTGGTAAAGATTATTTCCAACATTCATAAGTCCATTTGGATTTACAAAATTAGCTAAAGTTATTCTTCCAAACTCTTGTGTTTGATTATTCACATCTGCTG
>JAGNSM010000005.1 GCA_017988045.1 Fusobacteriaceae bacterium | reverse complement strand
TCTACTATAGCGCCTTTATCTGCTGAACTTACGGATTTAGCAAATCTTACTAAGTATCCGTCTTTTATTTTAGGTTCACGTGGTACTAAGTTTTTTCTTCTTTCTGCTAATACTTCATCACTTACTAGTAAGTCTAATTTTCTATTAGGTATATCAATTGAAATAATATCTCCTTCTTCAACTAGAGCAATAGTTCCTCCATCAGCAGCTTCTGGCGACACATGTCCTATAGAAGCTCCACGAGTAGCTCCTGAGAATCTACCATCCGTTAACAATGCTACATCATTACCTAATCCCATACCAGCTATTGTTGCTGTAGGTGCAAGCATTTCTCTCATTCCCGGCCCACCTTTAGGCCCTTCATAACGGATAACTATTACATCACCTTTTACAATTTTATTTCTAAGTATAGCATCTATACAATCTTCTTCAGATTCAAATACTCTAGCAGGGCCTTTGTGAACAAGCATTTCAGGTGCTACTGCTCCTTCTTTAACAACGCTTCCATTAGGTGCTAAGTTTCCTTTTAATATTGCTAATCCACCTTTTGCATAAGCAGGTTTATCAAAATCTTTAATAACTACTCCGTCATTTTTACGAGCAGATTTTGCTATATCTTTTATATCTTTTAAAGTAACTGTTTTTGCACTATTAAGAAGTCCATTTTCTTCTAATATTTTTAAAACAGAAGATATTCCCCCAGCTTCATACAAATCTTCTATATAGTAATCTCCACTTGGTGATAATTTACATAATTGAGGTGTTTTTTGACTTGCAGTTTCAAAATCATCTAAAGTACATGTTACCCCAGCAGCATGAGCTATTGCTGGTAAATGTAATGCTGTATTAGTAGAACCACCTAAAGCCATATCTACTGTTACTGCATTTAATAAAGCTTCTCTAGTCATAATATCTCTAGGTTTAACATCAGCTTCAATAAGTTTTAATATTTGCATCCCTGCAGATTTTGCAAGTCTAATTCTTTCACTATATACTGCTGGAACAGTTCCATTTCCCGGTAATCCCATTCCAAGAGCTTCTGTTAAACAGTTCATGGTATTAGCAGTATACATTCCACTACATGAACCACAAGTAGGACATGCAGCATTTTCCGCACATTCTAACTCTTCAAGAGTCATGTTTCCTTTTTCATATTCTCCAACATATTCAAACATATTTGAAAGTCCGATTTTTTTATCTCTGAATTTACCTGCTAACATTGGCCCACCAGATATTACTATTGAAGGAATATTTAGTTTTGCCGCTGCCATTAACATTCCCGGAACTACTTTATCACAGTTGGGAATCAGTATAAGTCCATCAAATGGGGTAGCCATACATGTAGCTTCTACCGAATCTGCTATTATTTGTCTAGTAGGCAATGAATAATTCATTCCTATATGATTCATTGCTATACCATCACAAATCCCAATTGTTCCAAACTCTAATGGTATTCCTCCAGCTGTTCTTACTCCAGCTTTTACTGCATCTATAATTTGTCTAAGGTGCATATGCCCCGGAATTATTTCATTAAATGACCCTGCTACACCTATTATAGGTCTTTTTATTTCTTCATCTGTCAAACCTAATGCTTTAAATAAAGATCTGTGTGGTGCTCTTTTTACTCCACTTTTCATCATGTCACTTCTCATGGTAATCCTCCTTATAATAAATAAATATTTTCTTAGAATTGTGTATAAAAAAAATAGCTAACCTTAAGTTAGCTATTAAAAAAGCTAACCAATTAAAGTTAGCTGTTAAAGTTCAATAAAATTATTAGACTTCTCCTGTGCATCATTATTATTAATACACATAGCTAACCCAGTATGAGATTTTTTATCTGCAATAATGACTAGGAGTAGTATGAGAATATTGATAATAATTACAGTAGTTAATAACATAAGGGTCACCTCTTTCTTTTTTTATAATATTGTACCAATCTATGTAGTACATTTTGTTTCTTTGTTGTGTTAAGAATATCAAATTAACAGTCTTTTGTCAAGAATAATTTAAGTTTTATTTTAAAAAGCCAATAAAGCTTATAAGTATTGATAACATTAATATTCACGATATAATTTCTATATAGAATAGGCAGTATTCAAATATACAAAACAAGTAGCATATATATTGTATATAATAAATTTTTGTAAGAAAAAAGATAGCATGTAGCTATCTTTACAAACAATTTTATTATTTCCTTTTTTATTCTTTATTAAAATTTTATTACTTTTTCTGCTATAGATTCAGATTAATCAATTTGATTAACTTTATTTTGAAGTATCTTTTTCTTTTACTACTTCAATTTTAACATTAATAACACCTTTACTTAAACTAGCTAGCTCTTCAAATGCCGCAGGGCTAAGATCAATAAGTTTTGATTTGGTAAAAGGCCCTCTGTCATTTATTCGGACTACCACACTTTTTCCATTATCAGTATTGGTTACTTTAACCATTGTTCCAAACTTTAATGTTCTGTGTGCAGCTGTTAATTTATAAATAGAGAATTTTTCTCCACTAGTAGTTTTATTCCCATGAAATTTTTTAGCATAATATGATGCTTTTCCTTTTTCAGAATCAGACGACACTACAGTATAGTTATCTAAGGAATATTTATTTTCTTTTATTTCTTCTTTCTTTTCTTCTACCTTTTTAATATCTTCATTGTTTGTATTTATTGCGTTTTCTGTGGTAACTATAATAGCTGAATCTGTAGTTGTAATGGCAGCAGAAGTTGTTACTAATGTTTCAGAAGGAACTGTTGGAGTTACTATACTTAATATGGGCTCTTCTGACAGTAGAAAAGTTCCTAATACTAGAAAAAGTATAGCAATCAAGAGTTCATTTTGCCTTAATTTCATAACTCACCTCGATTTTTTTAACAAATTTACTATAGATTATACTACATTTTTCAAGATTTGGCAAACATTAAAGAAATCTATTGATTTTATTAGCTAGAACTTGTATATTTTATTAGAGGTGTAAGATGAAAATTAATAATAATTTATATAGTTTAGATGCTGTAGATTTGGCAAAAAAATTACTAGGAAAAATATTAGTCAGAAATATTAATGGAATTGAAATCGAATCAAAAATAGTAGAGGTAGAAGCTTATAATGGAGCAGCTGATAAAGCTAACCATGCTTTTGTTTGATATTGTAAAGGAAAAAAGAGTAAATATTGATTATGCCAAAGAGTATTGAGATAAGCTTTGGAGATTTTATATAAAGGAAAATCCATTTGTGTCCGTAAAATAGATTAAAGAGGTGATAATTATGTCGACAATGTGTAGTCTTTCAAAAAAGTATTTGGACAAAGATAAAGAAAAGTATGTTGAATATCTCAGCACTCCACAATATATGTGTGGTAACTGCGGAAGATTGGCAAACAGCTCAAAAAACTTGTGCAAACCTATTGCATTAGAAAATTATTTGGACAATAAAAATAATAGTGAGAAAACTATTAAAAAATTAAAGAAAAAAATTCAAAAACTAAAAAAGAAATTAAAGAGAAAATAGTAGAATAATTTTTGACATTTCTTATTTTATATGGTAAATCAGTAGTATAACTAAACTTGAGGGGTGAGAACATGTCAAAGATGTGTAGTTTATCAAGAGCTATGCGTAGTACAGATGGAGAAGCTTATGTAAATCTCATGAGTAATCCTAAATATTATTGTAAAAGATGTGGTAGAGTAGCAAATGAGAGAGAATATCTATGCAGACCTTATCCACTAGTAGAAGAAAATAAAAATGAAACTAAAATCAAAGAAGTTGAAATTGCAGTAACAAGAGACGGGCTTCATAAACATTATGTTATAGAAAAATCTGTGGAGGATAATGTGGTAGAAGAAAAATGTGACTGTAATGATGAAAAAATTGAACACCAATGTAACTGTTCCCCTGAGGATAATTGTGGAGATGACTGTTCTTGTAAAGAGAATGTCGTTCATGTATCTGATTTATTTAAAAATGAAGATGGATCATTTAGTGATGAATGGGTTTTAGATGAGGACTCTGATGAAATTCCTTTAAAAGAAGAAGATGACGAACCTTTTATAAAAAGTTTAATCCATGAAATAGATAAAAAAGATAAAAAAATTAAAAAAATGAGAATGAGTGAGCTTAGAGCAATTATAAGGTCAGAAATTAAAAAAATATTAGATGAAAAATAAAAAGGACATTTTGTCCTTTTTTTAATTAGAGGTAATTTAGCGCAAAATACGTTGATTTTAAAAATATCCAAGTTAAGAATTAGTAAATTGATTGAACTATACGTCCAACGTTAGGTTGGCGCGAGGTGGCTGCGTAAGCCACATTTTTAAATTGCTTATAATTCACTAATTAGTATAAAGTATAATTGATTTTAAACCATTAATTTGTCGGTCTAAATTAGATTCCTTGCAAAATTAAAATTTAATTTACATTTTCATAAGGAAGCGTAAAAAAAACTGTTGTACCTTCCTTAATCTTAGATTCAATATGAATAGTTCCCCCATGAAGCTCAACTATTTTCTTAGTAAGTGCTAGTCCTACCCCTAAGTTTTCTATTGATTCATTATTATTAATAGAATGAAACATTGTAAATATCTTTTCAAAATATTTCTCTTCTATTCCCGGTCCATTGTCTCTTATAAAAAACATATATTCTTTATTTAGTTCAACAAATCCGACTTCAATTCTTCCTTTTTCTTTATCCATAAATTTTATTGAATTCTCTATTAGATTTGTAAAAATTGATTCAATGTATTTTTTTTCTATTTTCAAATGAGGCATATTTCTCGCTATATTAATTTCAATATTTTGAGGAACATTTAAAAAATTAATTAGATTTTTTAACACATAATTAAGATCAAGTTTTGATAATTTTTCTAATTTAACTTTTATATCTGTATACTCTAAAAGATTGTCAATTATTGCATTCAATTTTTCTACTCTGTATATAAGCATGTTCAAAAGCTCTTGTGCATCAGAGCCTATAGAATCTTTGTAATCTTCTTTAAGCCATTGACTAATTTGATTTATCCCGTGCAATGGGGTTTTTATACTATGAGAAAGATTATAAGTAACAGTCCTCAATTCTGAATTTAATAACAGAACTTCCTTTGACTTATCATTCAAATTTTTGTAAAGACTATGAATTTCATTTTTTAATTGTGATTCTGTACTTAACTTATTATTAAGATTTTTTATACTACAGATATAACCTATTATATCTGAATTTTCATTGTTAACACTAGAAATATTCAAATCCACAAGTATTTTAGAACCAGTCTTTTGAATAAATGTCCATTCTGTATTAACTAATCCATTTGAATCATTATAAATGATTATTGTCTCAAATCCCTCAATATGCTTATGAAGTTTTTTAGATAAATATTTACTCCTTTTTCTCAACTCTTCTTTATCATGAAAAATTATGAAATTTTCTTTCTCAATAACCTCATTTGCCTTATATTGTAAAAGTTTTTCAGCATCTTTATTGAACGATTTGATAATCCCTTTAGTGTCTGTCACAATAATTGCAATTCCCTTAATTGAATTTATTAAAGGTTCATGGTAATTAAAGTAATCTATTTTCTTTTTTAATTTAATTGTATAAACAGAAAGAAATATTAATTGAGCAAATAATAATAAAATTATTAGAATATATAAAGTAGAAGTCATAATACTCCTTTCATTTTAGTTTCAAAAATAATATGAACTAAAATCTATTGAATCATCTTCAAAATCTTCAAATATTTTTACAAAATCTTCAAATATCTCTTCAAAATAAGGGAAAATATATGGATCTAAAGTAATTCCTTTTTCAGATTTCATAATTTCTAAGGTTTTTTCTTTTGAAAAAGCTTCTTTGTAGGCTCTCTTTGACATTAGTGCATCAAATATGTCTGCAAAAGTTGTTATTCTTGAAGCTAAGCTAATTTCATGAGCACATAAACCTCTAGGATAACCTTCACCATTCCATTTTTCGTGATGATGCAATACTATATCTGTTGCCATTTCCAAGAAACTATGGGTCGGATGAGATTCATAAACTTTTGCAAGGGTTCTCCCACCTATTTCTGAATGCGTTTTCATTATCTCAAACTCTTTTTCTGTTAGTTTTCCTTCTTTTAACAATATTGAATCTGGTATTCCCACTTTTCCTATATCATGCAAAACAGAAGTGTGATAAATATCATCAATAAATTGCTTAGTAATTTTACTCCTAAACTGTTTTTCTTTTTTTAATCTAAATGCAAGACATTTACAATATTCTCTAATTCTAAGAGTATGTGCTCCTGTTTCGCTATCTCTTGATTCTGCTAAAGTTGCTAAAGCAAATATCATAGAATTTTTTGCTTTTTTTATTTCTTTTTGAGCTTTTAAAAGCTCTCTTTCTGTTTTTTTTCTGTCTTTAGCTTCAATTTCCAAAGCAATTGTTTTTTCTTTTATAATATTTTCTAATTCTTTTTGATATTCTTTCAATTTAAGTTCTGCTTTATTTCTTTCTATAGAGTTTCTTATAACAATAGGCAAAGTCTTTATATAATCTCCTTTGCTATCTTTCACAATAAAGTCATAAGCCCCTACTTTCAAAGCTTCCAAAGCTATTTGTCCACTATCTACACCTGTAATTATTACAATAGGAATATTCCCTTTTACTTCCAAAAGTTCAAAAGCATTTCCATCTTTCAAATTAAAATCACTAATCAAAATATCAAAAGTAGATTTTTTTATTTTATCAATAGCATCACTTATTGATTGAACCGTTTCTAGCTCTATTGTATCTATATTTTTAAAGAAACGTTTAAAAGCCATTATATCAAAATAGTCATCATCAATAACTAGTAGTCTTATCATAAATAAGATCTCCTTTCTGTTTCTATGATACAAATTGATTAATATTCCAATAGTTATTAAAAGTTCTTATGGCTTCTTGAAATTCATTATAATCAATTGGCTTTATAATATATCCAGCAGCACCATATGAATAACATATAAATTTATCATTTTCATCATTTGAAGTAGTTAATATTACTACAGGAATAGTCTTAAAATTAGGGTCTGCCTTTATAATCTTTAGAAACTCAATCCCATTCATCTTTGGCATATTAATATCCAAAATAATAAGACACGGTGTTTCAGTAGTATTTTGAATTAATTGTAATCCCTCTTCTCCGTTACAGGCAACACTTAACGGATTTTTTATATTCAAGTTTTTAAAACTTCTTTGAACAGTCATTCTATCAATTTGATCATCTTCTATAAGAAGTATGGGTTTCGTGGAATTCATAGGTACTCCTCTCGTTTTGGTATAGTAATAATAAATTCTGTACCATCTTTCACTACTGAATTTACCTGAATACTTCCATCAAAACTATCAATTATTTTTTTTACTATTGATAAACCTATTCCTGTAGAACGTTTTGTTGTTTCTCTCCCTGCTGTATTAAATATTTCAAATATGTGAGGCAAAAACTTTTCCTCTATACCTGAACCATTATCTTTAACGATTAATATATAATTTGTAGGATTGGTGTGAGTTGTAAGAGTAATAATTCCTTTTGGTTTATCCATATATTTTATAGCATTTGATATTAAATTTTGATAAACTTGAACAAATTTTGTCTTATTTCCCTTAAGAATACTGATGTTATTATTAATTTCAAAAATAATATTTTTCTCAATAGAAAATGTTTTAGTAATCTCATTCAGTAGTTTTTCAAAATAGACATATGAAGAAGCTTCTTGGTTCCTTCCTATTCTTGAATATTCAAGAACTCCATTAATAAGACTCTCCATTGTACCTATTCTATCTTCCATTAAATGCAAAATATTTTTCCCTTCATCATCTAGTGTTTTTTCATAATCCTCAAGTATCCAGTTACTAAGCTGATTAATCGCACGAAGTGGAGCTTTCAAATCATGTGAAATAATATAAGCAAAATCTTCAAGGTCCTTTGTTCTCTCGTCTACCTTTTTTTCTAATAACTTATTCATATTTGTTAATTGCAATTCATACTCTTTTTTTATTGTTACATCTTGAAAAAATGCTTCAAAATAAGGTTCAATTCCAAGAGGACTTTGATAAATCATATTTAGTTGAAGCCAATAGTTTTTAACTTTACTTGGCACCACAAATTCAATCATATCAATTTTTCTAGTTTTCAAAGTTTTCTCTTTAACTTCTTCCCAAAGCTCTTTTCCAAAGATATCTAGTGCATTTGTATTGTTAATACTAAAGTTGGGAAATATCTCTTGTAATAACTTCGTTGATGATTTATTGGAAGCAATAATTTTACCGTCTAACTCTATTCTAATAATTCCATTAATTGCATTATTAAACATGGCTTCTAGCTTTTCTTTTTCTTGACTGAGCTGCTTAAGATTATTTTTAAAATCAGGATAATAGGTTTTCTTACTAGATTCCTTTCCTAATCCCATAATTTTTTGGAGTCTCTCATCATTATTCATAAATTCACCACCTTTACATAGCTTTATAGAAGATTTTTTCAATGTCTTCTTTGGCTGCTTCTCTTGGATTAGTAATAATACATGCATCATTTAGTGCATTGTGAGCTAATAGAGGAATATCACTTTCTCTTACTCCAAGCTCTTTTAAGCTCTTAATAATTCCAATACTCTCTTTTAACTCTTGTAATTTATCAAACAATATTAATTTTTTTTCTTGAGAATTATAATTATGCATTTTTATTCCTATTATTTCTGAAATCTTATTAAACTTATCTGGGGTAGAGGAGTAATTAAAATCAACAACATGATTAAGTAGTATCCCATTACACTCACCATGAGGCAAATCCAAAAGCCCTCCCAAACTATGTGCCATTGCATGAACTGCTCCTAAAATAGCATTTGAAAAAGCAAACCCAGCTTCCATGCTAGCAAACATTAATTTTTCTCTATACTGTAAATTATCTGGTTCTTTAATTATTAAAGGTAAATAATTATAAATAATATTAATTGCTTCTATTGCATGAATATCTGTAAGAGGCGACGATACTTTTGATACATAGGCTTCTATTGCGTGTGTAAACGCGTCTATTCCTGTACAGGCAGTCAAATAGTTATCCATTGTTAAAGTAGTCTCATAGTCAATAAGAGCCACATCTGGAATAATATTTTTACTTACAATAGCAACTTTAATCTTTTTCTTGGTATCTGAAATAATCCCAAACTGTGAAACATCTGCTGATGTTCCCGCTGTTGTCGGAATAAATATCATTGGTGGAATAGCCTTAGTAATCATATCTACGCCTTTATAATCAACTATCATTCCGCCATTTGTGGAGATTATTCCAACTCCTTTGGCTAGGTCCATAGGACTTCCACCACCTATAGCTATAATTCCATCACATCTATTATTTTTAAAAGATTCTGCCCCCAACATTACTTCAAAATCTTTTGGATTAGGTGTTAGTTCTGTAAAAAGAATATATTCTATTCCTAGTTCATCTAAAGATTTAACTACATCTTCTACCCATCCATTTTCAATAATCCCTTTATCAGTAACTAGTAGCACTTTTTTTAATGAAAATTTTTCTGCATATTGTCCAGCTAATTTTCTAGCTCCTTTACCAAATACAACTTCAGGCATAACAAATTTTCTTAGATTTAATATTGTTTCCATAAAAGGCTCCTTCAGTTAAAATCTATTTTATAAAATATACTATACAAATACCTATATCCTTGAAAAAATATAAAAAAAATGAAGTCCAACGACTTCATTTAGTTAAATATCTATAAAAATTGATTTTTCATTTGAATAAATAACATTTCCAACAGCAGAACCCTTAGGTTTTTTTACAAACTTCTTTTTGCAATAATCGATTCTTACTCTATTTCCTTTGCTTACTTTAGAATTAGCTGCACATAGTTTTGCAGTTTCTAGAATAAGTGATTCTGTCGTTACTTCTAAATTAGTTTTAATAATTACATGACTTCCAGGCAAATCTTTTATATGAAACCACAAATCATCACCATCAGCCAATTTGAATGTAATATATTCATTTTCTTTATTGTTTCTTCCATAATATACTCTACTGTCTTCTATTATTTCAAATGGTGGATTAATTATTACTTTTTTTAGTTTACCTTTAATTTGTTTTTTCGGAAGAATTCCATTTTGCATAAACTCTTCTTTCAAATCTTTTAAAACTTCAACATTCTCAGCTTTATCTAAGAAAAACAAAAGTTCATTAAAGTATCTAAGCTCTTCTGAAATAAGCTTTTCTCTTTCAATTGCATGAGTAACTCCTCTTTTCCCTTTATTATATCTTTTATAATAGCTATCTAAATTTTGTTGAGGTGTTCGTTTTTCATCAAGGTCAATAAAAATATTTATATTTTTATAAAAATCATAAGCTTCTACCATTTTAGACCTTGGTTTTATAGCATAAAGATTGGCTGCAAGAATATCTCCAATTTCCTTAAGTCTATCATATTTATCCATCTCATTCTGGTCTTTTTTTAAGTTTCCCAAGATTTTTTCATGTTTCTTAATTCTAGAATGTAACCCTTTATCCAGTTCTTTTTTCAAAGCTGAGATAAAATTATTTGAAAGAGTTTTTTCTGTATAATAATTAATAAGCTCATTACATGATTCGAAAGTTTCTGATTCTAGATGGGCAAACTTATCATAAGTCAAAAAACTTGCAAATATTATTTTATTATTTTCATAATATATTGTAGGAGTCACTGCTTCATTAAGAATATTTGAAAAAATATTATAATCTGTACACTTCTCATTATTAAACTTCCCAAACCCTTGTACCTCTCTTGAAAGATTACCTTTTATTCTATTAAAAGTCTCTTCATCTACTGTATTGTAAAGAACTTTATCATCTACCTTTGGCTCTTCATATGGAGCGTGAGGCATAAGTAATCTCAAAGAACTCTCTTCCAAACTAAATTTTTTTGCCAAGTCTAAAATCTTATTTTCTTTATCCAAAATAAAAATATTAGAATGTTTTCCTGTAAGTTCTATAATAAGTCTATATTCTTTAAAGTCTCCTAGTTCATCTATTTTAGAAAAACTCATAATTACAATTCTATCATAGTCTAACTGCTCAATTTTTTCAATTTGAGCTGATAATAAGAACTTTTTTAGAGAAAGTGAAAAGTTTAGGGGCTTTTCTGGTGCAAGTTCTTTATTTTCTTTTAAATATATTAAAGGCAAGCTTGGATTTATTGAAAAATAAAGATTATCTTTTCCAAAAAATAAAGAAAAAGATAGGTTATCATACTGAATTATCCTACTTACTTTTTTACCTTTCAATTTTTCATGTAATTCTTTAACTAAAAATCTCAAATTTATTCCATCTATGTATAACATTTTCATCACCTTTGGGTATTATATCATAATTCCTTTAAATTCTAAAAAAAATTACCAGTATATTCATAAAAATTTACTGGTAATTTTAATATTTATTTAATTCCTAAAGTTTTTAATAGTTTAACCATTTCAGTAGTTTTTGTTTTGTTATAAATCCCCTCTTTATAATTATCTTTAACAGAGGTATCTGCACCTTTTTCTACTAACAATTTTACTATATCTAAAGAATTATTTGTTACTGCCACTAAGATTGGAGTCATTCCATTCTTTGTTTTAGCTTCAATATTTGCATCTCTTTCCAGTAACATTTTTACAATTCCATAATTATCATTGTTTTGACATGCAATATGCAGGGCTGTCCAATTTTCATCTGTTTCTGCCTCTATATTTGCTCCATTGCTTAATAACAACTTAGTTATTTCTTTGCTTCCATAGTATGAACTTTTCATAAGTGGTGTCCATCCGTAATCACTTTTCGCTTCCAAATTTGCATCATTGTTAATAAGAGCTAGAGCTAATTCGTAATATTTATCATCAGAACTTATTAATAATAAAGGCGTATTTCCATTAGAATCTCTTATCTCAAGATTAATATTATGATCAATCAATAACTTTGCAACTTTATTTTTATTCTCTCCTATTGCTCTAAATAAAGTATCCACGTTTGTTTCAATTTTTTTAAAATCTGTAACCGCATTTACTGATAATAAATATTCTGCTGTATAAATAGAACCATTATTCAAAGCCATCAATAATGGTGTCTGACCCCATTTGTTTTTATTTTCTACATTGGCACTCTTAGAAATCAACAATTTTAAAGTGTCTACATTATCGCATTCTGCTGCTATTGAAAGAGCTGTATCTCCATTTTTGTTCTTGGCATTTACTTTAGCACCATAATCTAGTAAAAGTTTAGTTATATCCTTATTTGATTCAAGGCACGAATACATTAATGGAGTATAATTATCACTATTAGCCATTTCAATATTAGCTCCATCTTTTATTGCTTTTTTTACACTTTGTATATTTCCATCTTCAATTCCCCAAAACAAAGAATCATTGCTATTTCCAAATATTGCTAAATTTAAAATTATAAATAATAAAAACTTTTTCATTTAGACTCCTTAAATTAATTATTTTCTGATGAATTAAGCATAGTTTTTATTTCATCATTTATTGTATAGTTCAAAGGTGTTTTCCCAAGGTTATCATTGACATTAACATCAAATTTTTTATTCAGCAGATATTTTACTGCATTCATATTATCATTTTCACAGGCTAAATGAAGTAAAGTTTTTCCATTTAGATATCTATTGTATATAGAAACTCCTTTTTTTATAAGTTTTTCCGTCAACTCATTGTAATTATTAAGTATACTTAATGCAATTGTATCATGTCCAACATTATTCTTAGTGTTTGCTTCTGCTCCAAAATCTATTAAATGATTTGCAATAGCTTCTTTTCCATTTTCAATCGCAAAATTTAGTGGCGTATTTCCATTTGTATCTAAAGAATTTATATTTACACCTTTATTTATTAATGCCTTTACTAATTCCACATGATTTTCTTTTATTGAATAGAAAAGAGGCGTCAATCCATTTTCATCTTTAAGCTCTAAATTTGAACCTTTATTTATAAGAGAAATTGCTTTATCATATTTTGCTGCTTTAATTGCATTAAGTAATTTATACTTACTATTTTTCTTTCCTCTTAATAATACAACTAATAATATCACAAAAACTAGTACTCCAATTACAGAAGCCAGTATTATTTTTTTATTTGGATTTAGAAGTTCTTTTACTGTATCACTCGTTGCTAAATCACGAGCTGTCTTTCCTGAGGAGTTTTTAATTTTTACATCTGCTCCTCCCTTTAATAGAATTTTTACCATTTCTGCATCGTTGTTTTGAGATGCTAACATTAATGCTGTCATTCCACTTGTCATTAGTCTATTTACATCAACTTTTTTCTCAACTAAGAAATTTGCTAAATCAATATTTTTATTGATTACAGCCCAACTTAATAATGTTAAATTATTCTCTTTATTAAGATACTCATTTATATCAAAACCTTTTTCAACTACTGCTTTTATTAGCTCCATTTTTTTATTTTCTAACATAATATTAATTGGCTTTAATCCAACTACTCCAAAATTGAAATCAGCACCCTTATCAATAGCTAATAAAGCAATATCATCATAGTTATTTTTTATAGCCCAATTCAATACTGGTAATTTTTCTGTCTCTTCTCTTGACTCATTTAATTTCAATCCTTTTTCTATCATAAGTTTAAAGTTGTCAAAATCTTTATTTTTTAACAAACCATAAACTATAGAGAATTCATCATTCTCAAAAGTTGCACCTTTTTCTAATAATAATTTTACAATATCATTATATTTTTCATCTACTGCCCATTGTATAAAAGGCTTTGAGTAACCATCATATTCTGTTTCAAAATAAATTTCTTGATTAATATCTACTCCCGCTTCTATAAGCATCTTTATAATATCCTTATTACCACTATAAATTGCAATCTCTACAGGATTGTAGTATCCTTCTTCTGGATTGTATTTTATGTTTGCACCTTTTTCAATCAATAATCTTACTAAATCTGTATCTCCTATATTAATATATTTGATAAGGATTGGTGTTCCATCAGAATCCTTAGAATTAGGATTAAGCCCTCCAGCTACTAATAATTTTAATATCTCAGGTTTACTCTCAGAATAGGCTAGAACTGTTTCTCCATCACTATCTTTAATATCAAGATTTGCCCCTTTTGATAACAAAAACTCCACTAACTCTTTTTGACTATTTCTACATGCCCACATCAATAACGTTTCTCCAAACTCATTAAGTTTAGAATTTGGATCCATCTTTTTATTAATTAAACTTTTTATTTTTTCAATATTCTTTTCTTCTACCGCTATCGATAATGGTGTCTGTCCATCTGCATTAGGTAAATTTACAGTTTTACTGTATTCCACAGAAAAAATCATTGAACTAATAACTACAAATACAAAAATAAACTTTAAAAATTTCATAATACCTCCAAATATTTTATATATTTATTATAGTACTACATTGTTCTTAAATTTTCAATATATAATTAATTTTATAAAAAATTATTGTTAGTTATGCTTTATTATAGGAAGTTGACAAAACTAATTATCTATGATACTTTTAAATATAGTTAATAAAGTTAACTATTTATAAACTTAACTTTTGGAGGATAAATGACTGAAGAAAAAATTGAAATTTTAACAGAAGACTTTTCAGAAACATTTAGGAGTTTCTTTATAAAACTAAAATCAATATATAAAGTAGCTTTTGAAAATCTAGAATACAGCAAACCCTTATACGAAGTCATGAAATACCTAAGATATCATGGAAAATCAAAAATGACTGATTTGGTAAAAGAATTAATGGTTACAAAACCATATATTACTTCTATTGCAGACAAGCTCATAAGTTGCAACTTAATTTATAGAGAACATGATGTATCTGACCGTAGAGTAATTTTAATTGATTTGACAGAAAAAGGTCACAAAATAGTTAAAGAATATGACTTAATTATGAAAAATAAAATCAAAGAAAATATGTCTTTTTTTAATGATGATGAAGCAAAAGAGTTTGAGACAATGCTCTCATCAATGAAAAAATTAATGGACAGTAAATTTTTTAATAACATTTAGATATATAAAAGGAGAATAATATGAAAGACAAAAGAAAGACTATTTTAGTTTCAGTATTTGGTGCAATGATTGTTGCTGTAGCAATAATTGTTTTTTACTATGTATATGAAGGACTAAATTATGTAAAAACAGAGGATTCAAAAGTAACAGGTGATATTGTTAGAGTAAATCCTAAAATAGTAGGAGAACTTCAAGAGTTTAATGTTGAAGAAGGCGATTACTTAGAAAAAGAGCAAGTTGTAGGAATGCAGAGTGTTGAAAATATTCAAGATGAAAATTATGACGCTGCACTTATCAAAGCTCCAATAAGTGGAAAAGTTATTAAAAAACAAGGAACTATTGGTGAAATTTTATCACCAGGCCAAGTTTTATTAATGTTAGTTGATTCTAAAAAATTATATATTACTGCAAATATTGAAGAAACTAAAGTTGAAAAATTAAAAAAAGGTCAAAAAGTAGATATCGTTTTAGACCAATATAAAAATAAAAAATATGAAGGAAAAATTTCTTCTATAGGCCAGGCTTCTACCTCAACATTTTCAATATTCCCATCATCATCAGGAACAACTTTTACTAAGGTAATTCAAAAAATTCCTGTAAAAATTGAATTTGAACATGATGACAATATTCTTCTGGGAACAAATGCTATAGTTAAAATTCATATAAGATAGTTTTTCTTGTATAACTTTTAGAAGGAGGTTACGTTGAAAAACAAAACAGATAGTTTAATTAAAGAAAATGAAGAAAAATTTTATAGAAAAGCCGTTTTAATGGCTGTAATTATTGGAACTTTTATGGCAGTTCTTGATAGTAGTATTGTAAATATTGCAATATCAAAAATGATGACTGTATTTGGAGTTTCAGTAGATGATGCACAATGGATAATTACTTCATATACCCTTGCAATGGGGTCTGTAATTCCTTTAACAGGATATTTAAGTGACAGATTTGGAAGTAAAATAATGTACATGTTTGCTTTAGCTGCCTTCACTGTAGGTTCTCTACTATGTGGAATTGCATGGAGTAACAATATAATGATTGCTGCCAGAATAATTCAAGGAATCGGTGGCGGAATGATTATGCCAGTTGGAATGTCTATACTCTATTCTACTTTCCCAAAAGAAGAAAGAGGAACTGCCTTAGGATTTTGGGGTATTGCTGCAATGGCTGCTCCAGCTATAGGACCAACTTTAGGTGGATATATAATTGAGTATCTTGACTGGAGACTTGTATTTACAATCAATATCCCCATTGGAATAATAGGAATCGTATTCTCATGGTTATTACTAAAAAATACAAATCAAAAGATAAAGCAACCATTTGATTATATAGGATTTATTACAGCAGCTGTTGGTCTAGTTTTTATTCTATATGTTCTGGGAGAAGGAACTGTTGACTGGAGTAAGGCTAAAAATGTAATAATGATAGTTATCGGAGTGTTTAGTCTTATTATATTTGTAGTAAATGAATTGACACATCCGTTTCCTCTAATGGATTTAAGAGTTTTTAAATATATACCTTTTAGTTTAAGTATGCTTATTTCAACATTTACAACTATGGCAATGTATGGTGTAGTGTTTATAATGCCATTATTTCTACAAAATATAAGAGGTTATACTGCGATAGAAACAGGATTAATAATGTTACCTAGTGCCATTGTAATGGGTGTATTAATGCCTATTAGTGGAAAACTTGGAGACAAGTTTGGGGCGAGGCCTCTTCTAATAATTGGTTCTATTATTAATGCTGTTGGTACTTATCTATTATCTCGTTTAACTATTGATACATCTATGTCAATGATAACCTCATTGCTTATAATTAGAGCAGCAGGATTAGGATTATCAATGATGCCAGCTTCTACTGAAGGTATGAATTCAGTCCCTCACCATTTGATTTCAAAGGCATCTGCTATTAATAGTACTGTAAGACAAGTTGCAAGTTCAGTAAGTATTACACTATTAGTTGGAGTAATGAATAAATATCAAAGAATAAGTTTTGCTAGTTATTCAGCTCAGATTGATGACTTTAATACTACAGCAATGTCATATATAAATACCTTAAAATCTACGCTTATGCAAACAGGACTTTCGGAAAGTTCCGCACTAGCTGGAGCTAAACAAGTTATTCTTGGGACTATAAGTCAAAAAGCATTTTTAACTGGATTAAATGCTACTCTTATTCTTTCTGCCTTAATGGGACTAATTTGTATTCCAATAGCCTTATTTTTTAAGAAAACAAAATCAAATAAAAGTGATAGTGAAAAAACTGAAGAAATCGAAAGTTCAATAGCTGAATTAAGTATGGAAATACTTGAATAATAAAGGAGGTCAATTTTGAAAAAATATATGATGATTATTAGTATATTATTATCTACAGGAATCTATGCAAAAGAATACACTATAGACACAGCCGTTGAGGTTGCTTTAACTAATAATAAAGAGATCAAAAAAGAAAATAAAGAGATAGAAATTAAAGAACTTGATTATACAAAATCTAGAAAATTAGCACTACCAAAACTTAAATATTCAGGAAATATAAATCAATTATCTGAAGAAACAACACTGCTATATGGAGTACAATTACTACCTTATAAAATAGACAATAGTGATTTAAACTATAGCAATAAATTAGTATTGGAGCAACCTATCTATACTGGTGGAGCTATCGCTAGCGGAATTAAGCTTTTAAATATTAACAAAGATTTGGAACAAGTAAAATTAGATCAAAAAAAGAGAGAAGTAAAACTGAATATACTTGTAAATTATTTAGCAATAGTTAAATTACAAAAAAATCAAGAAATTCTTGAAAATTCATTAAAAGAGTTAAATGAAACTAATAAAAATTTAAATGAAAGTTTAGAATTAGACTTAATACAAAAAAAGCCAGTACTAGATATTAATTATAGAATTTCTGAATTAAAATCTAATATTATCTCTATTAAAAGCGAGCTTGACATAAGAAAAATGACTCTAAAATCACTTATGGGAGTAGATAAAAACGAAGATATTACTATAAAAAATATAATTATTCCTGAAGTAAAATTAGCTGATATTTCTCTTGAAAGTGATACTCAATATGCACTTGAAAATAAATCAACAATAAAATCTCTGGAACTAAGTAAGGAAATGAGTGAAGCAAATAAAAAAATAAAAAAAGCAGATTTACTTCCTAAAGTTAATTTGAAAGCCAATTATGAAATGTTTGGAGAAACATACGGAACAGCGATTACTGCAAAAGATAATCGTTGGAATGTAGAACTTACTGCAACTATGACTTTATTTGATTTTGGGATGTCTTATGATGAAGTTACAAAAGTAAAAAAAGAGATTGAATCTAAAGATTTGGATGAAGAAACTGCAAAAGATAAAATAGAAATTGGAATTAAAAATGCCTATTCTGAGCTTCAAAGACTGTTAGAAATAATTGATGTAAAAAAAGAAGCTTTAATAAGTACTAAAGAGAATTATAGAATAGAAAAAGATAAATTTGATGTATTATTAAATACAAGTATAGATTTACTTGGAGCAGAAAATAATTTGAGCAAAGTTCAAGTGGAACTTATAAATGCTCAAATAGATGCTTACACTTCATATTTAAAATACAATGATTTAATAGAAAGGGAGGATATATAATTGAAAAATAAAATTATTTATATATTATCGTTAATGATATTATCTTTAACAACATTTGCTGCTGCAAATAATAATAGTGTCGTAACAATAGCTAAAATAGAAGGTTCTAATGCTGTAGTTCACTCATCTGATGCTGGTGGAAAAATTACTAATGTTTATTATCAAAATGGAGACTTTGTAAAAAAAGGAACAGTAATTATGACTGTTCAAAATGACCAAGTAAGTACTTACATGAAACAAATGGAAAATCAATATTTAATGACTAAAGCAAATTATGATAAAACTCAAAAATTTTCTAAAGACCAACAATTACTAAATCTTGAGAAAGCTAAAAAATCATTGGTTACATCAAAAATGAATTTACAAAAAGCTCAAAACGGAACTAAAGTAGAGCAGATAGATCAACTAAAATATAATGTTGAAACTTCTAAGTCTAACTATGACACTCTAAAAAAGAATTATGAAAAAAACAAAGTGTTATATACAAACAAATCAATCTCTGAACAAGCTTATTTACAAATTAAGACTCAATATGAATCAGCTGAAAACAGTTATAAAAGTTCTCAAAAAGCACTAACTCTAGCAGAAAAAGGTGCAGATATAGAAGATATTAACTCTTTGAAAGCAGCTGTAAATGAAGCTCAAACTACTTATAATATTACTCAAAATATGATTAATCAACAAATTTGGAATTATGATATTAATGCTGCCGCTGCTTCAATGAATTCAGCTCAAGAAGCTTATAAGCTTGCTAAGAAAAAGAATGGTGAATTAGGTGTTATTGCAGAAGTTTCTGGTATAATTTCAGGCTTAGATATTGAAGTTGGAAATAAAGTAACTTCGGGAAAATCATTATTTTCAGTATCAAATATAGGAACTATGCAATTAAAAGCTTCATTGGAAGAAAAGAACATTGGAAGTATTGCTAAAAATTCAACAGTAGATATATATGTTCCAACATTAAAAAAACATTTTACTGGAACTATTGACAATATAAGCCCTGTTGCAAATCCTAAAACTAAAAAATTTGAAGTAAAAATAAAAGTTAACAATAACTCTCAAACTTTAAGAGAAGGTATGTTTGCACAAGTTTCAATAAAAAAAGTCAGATAAAACAAAACGCCCTCAAAAAATTAGAGGGCGTTTTGTTTTAAAATAATTAAACTCAGTAATTCCTATATATTTAAATATTTTCTGGCAAAATTTTATTTAATGTTATTCCTAAAATTGCGGCAATAGTTAATCCTGAAATACTTAAAGAAGAACCTAAAACTATATCTCCTACGGCTATTCCAAAAACAAAGATTACTGCTGCTATCATTAAGTTTCTACTATGTGCAAAATCAAGCTGTGCATCAATTAATGTTCTAACTCCTACCGAAGCAATCATTCCAAATAATATTATAGAAACTCCCCCCATTACAGGAACTGGAATAGTCTGAAGTATTGCTCCAAACTTACCTATGATACTCAATCCGATTGCATACCATGCTGCTATTCTTAAAATTGAAGGATCATAAACTTTTGTTACAGCTAAAACCCCTGTATTTTCACCATATGTAGTGTTAGCAGGTCCGCCTAATAATCCAGCCAATGCAGTAGCAAGTCCATCTCCAAGTAGGGTTCTGTGTACTCCTGGTTCTTTAAAGAAATCTTTACCAACTACAGCTCCATTAGTTGTAATATCTCCAATATGTTCTATAAATACTACTAGTGCAATAGGTGCTATTGCTAATATGCTTTCAATAGTAAATATAGGTGCTGTTAACAAATCTTTCATAGCATCTGAAGAAAGTCCAATCCATTTTGCAGTAATAACAGGTGTGAAATCTACCATTCCCATTGGAATTGATATTAAATACCCAATAGCTACTGAAATTAATATTGGAACTAGCTTAAAGAAACCTTTTCCTAAAACAGAAAATATTATCATTGATAAGACTACTATTCCACTAACTAATAAACTTTTTTTGTCAAAAGTACTATTCGCATATCCCATCATTCCCAAAGCAACAGGACTCAATCTAAGTCCAATAACCATAATTATAGGACCAGTTACTATCGGTGGAAAAAATGATTTAACTTTCTCTACTCCAAATTTCAAAACAACTCCTGCCATTATAATATAAACCAATCCAGCACAAATAACCCCAGATTTTACATAAGCAATCCCTTGATTCTTAAGAACAAGCTGTATTGCTCCGATAAATGCAAATGAAGAACCTAAAAATACAGGAACTATTTTTTTACTACAAAAATGAAATATAAGTGTTCCAATCCCTGCAGTAAGTAACGCTAAACTTGGATTAAGCCCCGTCAAAAATGGTACTAATACAGTTGCTCCAAACATAGCAAGAACATGTTGTGCTCCTAAAAGATACTTCGTTTTTTTACTTATTACCTTATCCATTACCTCTCCTTTAACTTCCATTTTTTTACAAACCTATATATTTTATCACATTTTATTTTTCGAGTCTATTTTTTATTTTTAAAATTTAAAATATATCTATTTTATAAAGATGGAAATCATATTATTTTTTATAAAAAAATTACTAATAAAACATTGATATATCCCTAATCTTATAGTAAAATTAACTAACATAAAAAAGGAGATAAAATTATATGAAAAGATCAATTAATAAAAATAACGATACTTATTCTATACATAATGACTTCAAAGTTAATCCTGTAATAGAGGCACTTATTATTATGGGAATCTATGGACTATTTGGTGTGTTATGGATTTGGTTATCAGATAAAATTCTTAGCTTTTTAATAAGTGATATTAAAATTTATAGTCAAGTTCAGACATTAAAAGGATGGTTTTATGTTCTAATTACTAGTTTTTTAATTTATTTTTTAGTAAAAACTAGGTCTACTTTAATTAAGAATTCTATGCTTAAAGTAAGTGAAACTCATAAAAATCTCGAAAGAGTTTATAATGAATTACTTAGTGCTGAGGAAAAATTGTTAAACACAATCTATTTTGATTCTTTAACAGAACTATCGACTCGTATAGGTATTGAAGTGGAAATGGAAAAATTTTTAGAAAATAATATACCTTTTGCCTTTGTTCATATTGATTTCGATAACTTTAAATATATCAATGAAACCTTAGGACATTCTGCTGGCGATCAATTTTTAAAAGAAATGGGAATTAGATTAAAGGAATTAAAAAGTGATTCATTCATTGTAGGACGTCTTAGTGGAGATGAATTTGGTATTATATTAAAAGATGTGAATTCCATCAAAATTTTAAAAGAACAAATAGATAATATAAATAAGCTTTTAGGAAAAAAATGGACAATCGGTGATTATGAGTTCTTCACATCTGCTAGTATGGGGATTTCTGTATTCCCAAAAGATGGTTCAAGTAAAATCGAGATTTTTAGAAGTGCTGATTTAGCTATGAGTAGAGCGAAAAAAGAAGGAAAGGGTAGAGGAATTTTCTACACTGGTGAAATCTTAGAAAGTAACTCTGAGAAAATTAAAATTTCAAATCAAATTCAACACGCAATTGAAAAAAAGGAATTCATTTTATACTATCAGCCTCAAATATATTTAAATACAGGAGAAATAAAAGGATTTGAAGTACTTATAAGATGGAATAATCCTTTTTCAGGTTTTATATCTCCAGCTTTATTTATCCCAATAGCTGAAGAAACTGGTCAGATTTTTGCCATAGAGAAATGGATAATTAACAACGCCCTTAAACAAAAAAAAATCCTAGAAAATAAAGGCTATGAACATTTAGACTTATCCATTAATCTTTCTAGTAAAACACTTATGAGTAATCTTAATTTCCATGAATTAGAAGACATTCTTGACGAAAATAAAGTAGATTATTCTCATATAACATTGGAAGTAACAGAAACAGCAATTATTTCTGATATCGAAATGGCTATATCAAGATTATTGAGACTAAAAAGATATGGACTTAAAATAGCTCTTGATGATTTCGGAACTGGATACTCTTCCCTAACTTATCTGAAGAAAATGCCAATAGACACTATAAAACTGGATAGAAGTTTTGTTAAATCTATTGAAGAAAATGATGCAGATACTTATATAATTAAGTCTATTCTATATCTTGCATTAGATTTAAAATATAATGTTGTTGCTGAAGGAATAGAAACAGAGGAACAGTATAGATTCTTAGAAAAAAACAATTGTGAAAGTGGTCAAGGTTTCTTAATGAGCAAACCTGTTCCTATAGAAGATGTTTATGAAAAGTTAGAAAATGCTTACAGTTTTAAACTATAAAAAAATAGAGGAAATCCTCTATTTTTTTACTTTTTGATATATCATTAAATTTTCACTCTTAAACTTTCTATATTCAAATGCATCACTAATACCATTTAATGTCTCAGAATGTCCGAGAATAAAAAATCCTCCAGGATTTAGTTGGTCATAAAATTTAGCAACAATTTCCCTCTGAATATCTTTTGGAAAATAAATAAATACATTTCTACAAAAAATAATATCCATTTTTGGAAATCTCGTAAAACTATCTTTTAAATTATATCTTTTCCATTCAATATTTTTCTTTAATTCAGGAACCATTTGAACAAGCCCTTCAGTCGGTTTTTCAATCAAGAATTTTTTATATCTAGGGTCTACTCCCTTAATATCCTTAATATCATATTCTCCTTGAGCAGCAATATCAAGAACTTTTTGATTAAGGTCTGTTCCCAAAATCTTAAAGTTTTTAGCTCTCATTTCATTCATTGATGAAAGAACCATTGCAATTGTGTATGCTTCTTTACCCATTGAGGCTGCTGCACTCCAAATATTTAAATTCCCAATTTTTTTCTCCGCTAATATTTCAGGAATAATCATCTCTTCTAAAGCTTTAAATTGTTTATCATGTCTAAAGAAAGACGTTTCATTCGTTGTTACTTCATCAAAAAATTTAATAACTTCTGGATCATTCATAGGTTTATTCTTAATCGTATCATAATATGTTTTATATGACTCTAAATTTAATTCTCTTAATCTTCTTCTAATTCTGTTTTGAAGTATAGTCTTTTTATTTATTGTGTAATGAATTCCACTTCTTTCAAATATATAATCGCTAAAAAGTTGAAATTCACTATCGTTTAACTCTGATTTTACCATCATTTGTAACGCCTCTTTTCTCTTGATTTTGTACTGCCATATGTTCATTGTATGTTTTTGAAAAATGATGTTTTCCATTATTTCCTAAAACAAAATAAAAATAATTTGTTTTTGAAGGAGTTAAACTTGCTTTTATTGATTCTTCCCCAGGGTTTGATATTGGACCTGGAGGCAATCCTTTATATCTATAAGTATTGTAAGGTGAGTCTATTTCCAAATCTTTATAATAAATATAATCTTTTTCATAATTAAAAAGATATGCAACTGTAGCACAAGATTGTAGTCTCATATTATTGTCCAATCTATTTTGAAAAACAGAAGCGACTAGACTCATTTCACTTTTATTTCCTGCTTCTTTCTCTATAATTGAAGCCATTATCAGTCTTGAATAGAAATATTTTTTATCAGGATATTTTTCTGATGGAAATTTTTCTAAAAATCTATTTAAAAATTTATTTATAACAGATTTACCATCTTCTCCTTTATAAAATTGATATGTATCTGGAAAAAAATACCCATCAAAGTTTCCATTAGGAGTATAATAATAAAAATCATTAACTTCACTTAGCGTTTTATCAAAATCTTCTTCGCTTATTACTGAGTTTTTTACCAATCTTTCCTTTATTTGTTTTACAGTAAAACCTTCTGGAATAGTTACAGATACATAACTTGATGAACTTTCTTGTAATGTTTTAACAATACTATTAACACTATATTTGCCATTAAAAGAAAAAGAACCTGTATCTAATTTTTTTATTTTTTCAGCATTAAATTTAACAAATAATTTTATTGATAAAGAGCTTTTTATCTCTAATTTTTCAAGCGCTTTATAAAAATTATCACCACTTTTTATAGTTATCATCTTATTGGAAAAGCTATATTTTTTTCCTTTAATATTAAAATTATATGAAATTGCCAAAGTCAAAACTAATGTGATTGTAACAGCTATACTTATTAATAATTTTTTATTCATAATCCCACCTTTAAATTAATCTAATTTATTATACCATATGTGAGATTATAGGTAAATTCTTTTTAAATTTTTTCTCTATCTAAAAAGAAATTTTTATCTAGTATTCTATTTAAATCAATAAAAAAATTCCCTTCTTCTAACATTAATTCTTCAAATAACGAATACCTATATCCATTAAATTCATATACAAAAAATTTATTATTGCTTTTTTCTAGTTGCTTTTCATTAAAAATTTTTATTAATTCTTCGCCTATTTCTTTTTTTAAATGCACAGGATAATTATCAAATTTTTCAATCTCTTTAATATCAAACATAAAATCACCTCTTGAAATATCATAAAAAATTTAACCTCTATTATATCCTAAAAAGTAAAGAGAGTTAAAATAACTCTCTTTACCAAATCATATTAATTTCCAAGATCTTCTATCAATCTAATTAATTCCTCATTAGCTATATCATTAGGAATTTGGCATGTTCCTGCGGCTAAATGCCCTCCTCCTCCTCTTTTCAACATACATTCTCCGATGTTAATTTTAGAGCTTTTATTAAATATAGATTTACCTACAGCAAAAACAGTATTTTGCTTTTTAACTCCCCAAATAATATGTATAGATATTAAGCTTTCGGGATACATAGCATAAACCATGAATCTATTACCAGGATAGATTATCTCTTCATTTCTCAAGTCTACTACAACAATTCCATTATATAATTTTGTACATCTTTCTAGTTGAGCTTTAAATTCTTTTTCATATTTAAAATATAGTTCTACTCTTTCTTTTACATCAGGTAAATTTAGAATCTGTTCAATACTATGATTCTTACAATAATCAATCAAATCCATCATTAATTGATAATTAGATACTTTAAATTCTCTAAACCTCCCTAGTCCCGTTCTTGCATCCATTAAGAAAGATAATAATTCCCATCCTTTTGGGTGAAGAACATCTTCAATATTAAATTTAGCTGCATCTGCCTTATCAACTGCAACCATCATTTCATCAGGTATATTTTTAAAAGTTTCTTTCCCTCCATAATACTCATAAACTACCCTCGCTGCTGAAGGAGCTGTAGGATTAATTATATGATTTTCTCTTATCTCTTTATTTCTGACAGTTTCACTTAAATGATGGTCAAAAATAAGATAAGCTCTTTCAACAAAAGGTAGATTTGTAACAATATCATTCTCAGTGGTTTCAATAATCCCATCCTGCATATCTTTAGGATGTACAAATTTAATTTCATCAATCAAATCAAGTTCTTTTAAAAGTACAGCTGAAACTAGACCATCCATATCACTACGAGTTACTAATCTATATTTTCCCATAAAGTTCCTCCTCAAATTGTATTCAATGTTTTTTACTACACAAATGTAAAAAATCCTTTATTTTTTTATAAATTATTGAAAAAAAAGGATAGCTTAGCTATCCCTCTCTACTTTGAACTTTTTACATATTTATTATTTCCAAGTTCAATAATTTCAATTGCAACATTGATTAATCCTTCTTCAATATTACCTATTTTTGAAAATGAACCTTTACTAAGGTCAATTTCTCTACCTTCAATATATGGCCCTCTATCGTTTATCCTAACGATTACTGATTTATTGTTATCTAAATTAGTAACCTTTGCGATAGTTCCTAAAGGCAGTGTTTTGTGTGCTGCAGTCAAAGCATTCATATCATAAGTTTCTCCATTGGCTGTTGTTTTTCCATGGAAGTACTCTCCATAAAACGATGCAATTACTGAACTGTAATTACCTTCAGATGAATTTTTTGCTGTTGTTTTAGTAATTTTTTTGTCTGAAACCTTATTTATGTTGTAACTTTTCAATTTTCTTGCCATTGCTGAGACGTCATCTCTAATAATAATTACATCTTCATTCGTTTCAATTTCACTGTCACTTTCATATTCTTCGTCGGAATCTTCAGTTATTGTTGGCACACTTTTTTCAACAACTTTAACCTGATTATTATCTGAAGCTGTAAATACTCCAACTATAAGAATAAAAAAGATAAACATAAAAATTTTCTTAATAAACATCACCTCTTTTTATTATAGGATATAGTAGTATATCATACAATCGGAGATAACACAATTTTTTTTAGACTCTTTTACTTGATAGTAACCTGAAATTGGACACAAATATAGCAATAACTACTCCTAGAGACGTATCAATTACTCTATGAAAAAAATAAAAAATTGGAGTTTCATTAGGTTTTATTTCAAGCATAATCCCTAAAAATACTATTGAAGCAATATTCGCTTGTGCTGTTTTTAGGTACTTGTAGCTTGTATAGACAATTACAAACACTCCAATTGTCATAGAAATAATATTTCTAGGGAAAAAATAAAAACAACTTACGCCTAAAATAGCTCCAACTATGGTTCCATATATTCTCCCGATTCCGGCTTTTACAGTTTCTTTTGTTTCAATTTGCGAACATATAGCTGCTGCTATTCCAGCATAAAAAAGGGAATCTATTTTTAATAGTTTCCCTAGTGTCAATGTCAGTCCCACAGCTATGCTTGTCTTTAAAGCTAACTCTAGTTCTTTAATCATTAAAGTTCTCCTAAAAGCCTATCTAAAATAATTGATACTGCTGAACGAACTGAAAGATGGTTATATTTTGCATTACCTCTTATAGGCTCTAATATATAAGTTGACATATCCATCACTTCTTGAATAAGTCCATATCCTGTTCCAAATAAAAGTAAATACGCATTATCATCATCCATCATTTTTTCACTTAAATTTTTATATAAAATAGAATTATCAAAAGTTCTTGCTGATGTAGTTATTATTAAAGGTTTTTTTCCTGTCTTATTCTCAATATCTTCCATAGCTTTTTCTATGCTATCCACTATATATGTTGAAGAAAAAGCTTGTTCTCTATCTTTATTGTAATTTCCACCAAATCCATCTTGCCAATACCCAATAATTCTTCCAGTAAGTTCCTTTTGAGCATCAACAGGAGTTACAATGTAATAACCTTCTACCCCATAAGTTTTCGATGTTCTTGAAATGTCATGTATATCAAAGTTTGTTACAGATGTTGCAACAACTTCATCATGTTTGTTGTATACAGGATAATGTACTAACGCTACATATATCTTATCTCTCATTTTTAAGCTCCTTTTTATAAATACTAATTTTTTCTACATAATGTTTATATGAATTTTCGATTAATTTATAATCTTCATCTTTAAGTTTTCTAATTGATTTAGCTGGGCTACCAAGAACAAGTGTTCCTTCTTCAATAGTAGATTTTGATGTTATTAATGAACCAGCTCCTACAATGACATTTGAAGGTATTTTACTTCCATCTAAAACAGTTGAGCCCATCCCAATAATTACATCGTCTGAAATATTACAACCGTGTAATACAACATTATGCCCTACAGTGACTCTTTCACCTATTATTACAGGAAATCCATCGTCTGTATGAACAGTACAATTATCTTGAATATTAGAATTTTTCCCAATACTTATTCTATCATTATCTGCCCTTAATACCGCTCCAAACCAAATAGATACATTATCATTAATTGCTATATCTCCAATCAGATGAGTCCCTTCTGAAATATAACTAGTTTCACTCAATAAAGTTTTTTTATTTCCTAAACTATAAATCATTTTTTAAGCTCCTCTCTTATTTCATTGAGGATTTTTAATTCTTCTTTTGTAAACTCTTTTTTTTCTATTAAGTCTGGTCTTCTTAAAAGAGTTCTCTTAATACTCTCTTTTTTTCTCCATTTTTCAATATTTTTATGATGACCAGATAACAAAATATCAGGAACTTTGTCTCCTTCATATTCTGCAGGTCTTGTATAATGAGGACAATCTAATAATCCATCATAGAAAGAATCATTTGTATAAGATTCAGCGTTCCCTAGAACATCTGGAATAAGTCTAGCAATAGCATCTGCAATTACCATACTTGGAAGCTCTCCTCCAGTTAGAACAAAATCTCCGATAGAAATTTCCATATCAACATATTTATCAATTACACGCTCATCAATACCTTCATAATGACCTGCAATAATCGTTATTTGCTCTTCTCTCACCAAATCTTTTACCAAATTTTGATTTAGTGTAAGTCCTTGAGGAGAAGTAAAAATAACCTTACCTCTATTTTTTATATCTTCCAATGCTCTAGAAAGTGGTTCAGGTTTAAGAAGCATTCCTGCTCCACCTCCAAAAGGGGTGTCATCTACCTGTCTATGCTTATCAAAAGCATAATCTCTAATATTTATAATTTCAATATCTATTAATTCATTTGCTATAGCTCTTTTTATAATGCTTTCCCCTAAGAATCCATTAAACATGTCAGGAAAAAGAGTCAAAATAGTAATTTTCATTAAGTTACCTCACTATCTATTCAAATCTATTAAATCTTGAGGAACATCAACCATTATTTTTTTAGTTTCAAAGTCTATTTCTTTTACAAATTCCTCAACATCAGGTATCATAATTTCATCATCACTTACAACAAAAATATCGTGAGCACCTGTTTCCATTATATCTATTATCTTACCCAAATTTACATTATCAGAATTAATTACTTCAAAACCAATTAAATCCTCTAAAAAATACTCTTCATTGTTCATATCCCCAAGCAAATCTCTTCTTACAAATAAAGTACCTGTTTGAAGAGATTGAGCATCAGTTTTAGTTGTAATTTCTTCAAAATCTATACCAAGAATTTTATTATTTAGATTCTTTACTTCTTTAATTGTAAGAAGTTTTTTACTTCCATTTGGAAACTCAATTATTCCTTTGTTTCCAACTAATAAATCTGTATCAGAAAAAGTACTAGTTATCTTTACTGTTCCTTTAAGATGTAGGGTTCCTGAAACTCTTCCTATTCTAAATAGTTCCATATTATCATTCCTTTCTATTATATTTGTAAATTTCGCAATTACATGGCGGGTAACTTTAAGTTACACTTTATTTATAAAATTAACTGCATCTTAGATAAAGACTTATTTTACAATTAAAAAGGGCTAAATTAAGCCCTAATCTACAAATTCAACATTGACATTTAATTTATCTTTGACTCCAGCAGCTTGCATAACTCCTCTTATTGCGTTGGCAGTAAGTCCATTTTTACCTATTACTTTTCCAAGCTCACCATCAGCTACTTTTACTTTTAATATAATTGTATCTGCTTTTTCAATTGTTCTTATTGAAATATCTTGTCCACTCTCAACAATTTCACTAAGGATAAATCTAAGTAAATCTTCAAGTTTTTTAATTACTTCATTCATTATTTCTCCTCTTTAATTCTAACAAAAATTTCATTATCTATTCTTTTTAATTTACCGTTTACATCAGTAAAAACATTTGTACTTTTACTTTCAGCAAATTTAATTCTATCTTCACTATAAAAATTATAAATAAATTTTACTTTTAATTTTGTAAATTCTTCAACCTCAGTTTCTATAACAACAATATCATCATAAGAAACTGGGTTAAAATATTTAATTGATAAATCAACTACAGGAAGCATAATCCCCATTTCTTCCAGCTCTTTATAACTAATTCCTTTTACTCTTAACCATTCTGTTCTTGCTTTTTCCATCCAAAAAAGAAAATTTGCATGGTAAACTCTACCCATTTGGTCAGTTTCATTATAGTAAACTCTATGCTTTATTTGCATTATCAATCGAAGCTTTCATTTCTCTTACTGCTTGTTCCAATCCAACAAATACAGATCTAGCTACTATAGAGTGTCCTATATTTAGTTCAACAATATCTTTGATTTTGGCTACAGCTGCTACATTTTTATAATCTAATCCATGCCCCGCATTAACTTTAAGACCCAATGCTTTGGCAGCACGTGTAGCATCTTCAATATTTTTAAGTTCTTCTTTTCTTTCAATCTCATTGATTGCATCAGAATATTTTCCAGTATGTATTTCTACATAGTCAGCTCCAATATCTTTAGCTATTTTCATTATTTCTACATTTGCATCAACAAACAAAGAAATTTCAATTTCTTTTGCCTTTAATCTTTCAATAGCTTTAGCTGTATTTTCTCTAGTTGCAGCATCTAAAATATTAAGTCCACCTTCTGTTGTTAGTTCCTGTCTTTTTTCAGGTACAAGAGTAATCATATCTGGTACAACTTCCAACGCCAAATCAACTATTTCAGAAGATGTTGCCATTTCTAAATTTAATCTCGTTGTAATTACTTGACGCAGTAGTCTTACATCAGCATCTTGAATATGTCTTCTATCTTCTCTCAGATGAATTGTTATTCCTTCTGCACCAGCCATTTCAGCAAGTACAGCTGCTCTAACTAAGTTTGGTTCTTTTGCTAATCTAGCTTGTCTAAGTGTTGCTACATGGTCAATATTAACTCCTAATTTCATTATAGTTCCCCTTTCCAAAAACCTTCTTCAAGTATTTCTATTTTTATATCTCTTTTGTTTAAGTCCTCTATAATTCCATCAATATCTTTTTTTGCAGTATCAATAGTGATGATTTTTACTAATCCTTTATTTGCATCTAAAGTTCTTATAATTCCAAGTCCTTCATATGCTTCCATAATTTTATTTATAAAATCAATATGTTTTTTTTCTGTTTGAATAAAATATTCGTAACTTTTCAAAACAACCTCCTAAGCTTTTAATATTTTTATTAGAGTCATAAACTCATCTATACTAAAATCTTCTGCTCTTCTATTTCCAGAAAATCCATTGCTTTCTAAAATCTCTTTTAAAATACTTTTTTCTATGCCTAAACTACTCAAATTATTCAATATATTTTTTCTCTTATTAGAAAAAGCTAATTTTACATATTTAAAAAACTCATTTTCTTCAATCAATTTTTCATAAGGATTATCCTTATAAAGTTTAATAGACATAAAAGCCGAGTCTACTTTCGGTGGTGGTGTGAAAAATTGTTTTGGTATAGTAAATAAATAATTTGCTTCTCCAAAGTACTCTACACTTAAAGTAAGAACTGAACGTTCCTTTCCACTTTTAGCACAAATTCTTTCAGCCACTTCTTTTTGAACCATTATAAATATATCTTCAACATACTGTCTATTTTCTATTAATTTAGTAATTATTGGTGATGTTATATAATAAGGAATATTTGCTACTACTTTTACTTTTTCGCCAATTTGAGTATCAAAATCAACAGTAAGAATATCAGCCATAATAAGAGTAAATTTGGGATTATTATCAAATTTTCTTCTCAAAATCTTTTCCAAATCTCTATCTATTTCTACACAAATAACCTTTTTTCCAGCTGCCAAAAGAAGTTCCGTTAACGCTCCTTCTCCTGGACCAATTTCCAAAACCGTTTCTGTTTCAGAAACTTTAGCCACTTCCATAATTCTCTCTAATACATCATTCTGATCTGTAAGGAAGTTTTGACCAAATTTCTTTTTATGATTAAACGACATTAAGCCTCCTATTTAACTCTTACAGTAAACTCTTTTAAAAGACCTTTTTCATTTAAAAGCACTGCAAATTTTTCTGCTTCTTCTCTAGTATTAAAAACTCGGCCCAATTGTAACTTAATAAGATTTTTTTCTACAAAAATAAGATTATTTACTCCTTCTTTATCCAAATCTTTACTTACTTTTTCTAATTCTTTAAAATTATCATTTGCTTCAGCTTGAACTATATAAGTTTTCTCTTCTTTCAAGAAAAAAGCTGTTAAAGTTTCAGGATTATCAACATAGTTAGAATCAACATATTGAACGCTATCTACTTTATTTCCGTTCGTTTTAACTGTATAGTCTGCTTTATCTCCATTTATAGACGTAAATGCAAGTACTAAAAAAACTACTATTCCTGTGGCTATTCCTTGAGTAATTTGTCTTACTCTTCTTTTTTCTTTATTATGTACTTCATTCCTCCAGTTATTAAAAGTTTTTAAATCCATTTTTTTTCCTCCAAATTTTTAGATTTTGAATATCAAGCTGATATTCAATTAATCATTAATTGGTCCCATAACTCCTACGTAAGGTATATTTCTGTATTCTTGTTTAAAGTCAAGACCATATCCTAATACAAATTCATCTTCAATGTTAAATCCTACGAATTGAACATCAACATCAGCTTCTCTTCTAGCTACTTTGTTAAGCAATGTGCATAAAGAAACTGAGTTAGGACCACGATTCCCTAAGATTTTTAAAACTCTTTTTAGTGTAAGACCTGAGTCAATTATATCCTCAACAACAAGAATATTTTTGCCCATTACAGTTTCATCCAAATCTTTCACTATTCTAACTTCTCTTGAAGTTTCAAAATCATTTCCATAACTTGAAACTGTCATAAAATCCATTTTAATAGGAAGTCTTATTTCTCTACATAAATCTGCAAAAAATATAACAGAGCCTTTAAGTAAACAAACAACTATTAGTTCTTCATCTTTATCTTTGTAAAAATCAGTAATTTCTTTTCCAAGAGCTTTAACTCTTTCTTTTATTTGATCTTCATTGATTAAAACTTTTTCTATTCCATATTCCCAATTTTTCTCTGCCATGTCCTTCAAAAAACCTCCAAAATTTGTATATTCCTAAACAGTTTATCATATTACACCCCCTTTTAACAAGAGTTTTTGTTGATATTTTTTACTATTCATGTTATATTATATTGGGATTTACTGTAGTTATCAAACTTTTTGTAAAGGTGATTATATTTTGAAAAAACTTTTTTTTAATCTTTTTTGTACCCTATTTTTCCTATTAGGCGTATACTATGCCTATGATAGTTTCTACATAATTAATAACAATAAAAACCCTATACTCACACCAAATCTTGTTGGTATGAGTTATGATGAAGTTATTAAATTATCTAAAAAAGAAAATCTAAAAATTGAATTAGTAACTAAAGAATATTCAAAATTTCCGAAAAATCACATTTATTTGCAAATACCTGAATATGGGAAAGTTATTAAAAAATCCAAAATTATTCAGGTAGCAGTGAGTGAAGGTCCCTATAAAATCGAATTAAAAAATTTAAAAGGATTGGAACTTCCTAAAGTAAAAAAAGAATTGCAGGATATTAAATTAAGCATTAAAACTATTTCGTATATAAAGCATAGTTTGCCATTTAATAGGGTTATTGGAGTATATCCAAATGACAATGAAATTTTATATATAAAAAAACAAGTGAGTTTACTTGTTAGCTCTGGTCTAGGAAATAAAAAGGTTTTTATGCCTAATTTAATCGGATTAGATTATGAAACATCAGTTAAACTTCTTAATAATATGGAACTAATTAGCAACAATCCACGTTATGTAGAAAATAAATGGATGCCCGAAGGTTCTGTCGTTCAACAAAATTATCCTGCAAATAAAGAATTGAATTCAGGTTCTTTTGTCGATTTGACTATAACAAAAAAATAAAATGAGGTGGAGTATATAAAAGGAAGAGTTGTAAATAAAATACAAGGATATTACTATGTGGATGTTTGCGGTGTTAGGCATGAGTGCCGATTAAGAGGTACTTTAAAAAAATCAAATAAAAAAGATAACTGTATTGTAGGTGATATGGTAGAAATAGAAGAAGGTGCAATAAATCAAGTTTATGAAAGAGAAAATATTCTCTATCGTCCTTTAGTCTCAAACCTATCGTATATAGCAATAACTTTTGCATGTAAAGACCCTGATTTTGATATAAATAGGTTTAATATGATGCTTCTTAATGCTCATTTTTATAAAATTAAGCCTTTAATCGTTATAAATAAAATAGAACTTTTAAATGAAGAAGAATTTAAAGAATTTAAGGAAAAACTATCTTTTTTAGAATCTTTGGATATTGAAGTAATTTATGTTTCTACTATGAATAATATAGGAATTGACGTTTTGGAAGAGCGTTTAAAAGATAAATTATCTGCATTGGGTGGTCCAAGTGGAGTAGGAAAATCTACAATTATAAATCTCTTGCAAAATGATATAGTTTTAGAAATTGGTGAAACTAGTAAGAAAACATCTAGAGGTCGTCACACAACTAAAGGAACGACTCTTTTGAATTTGAATGTTGGAGGATATATCATTGATACCCCTGGTTTTTCATCTTTAGAATTACCTCCTATTGATGAGGCCTATGTACTTTTAGATTTGTTTCCTGAATTTTGGGGACAGGTTTGTAAATTCAATAACTGTATGCATCTTAACGAACCAAAATGTGGAGTGAAAGAAGCTGTAGAAAAGAATGAAATTTCAAAAATAAGATATGATTTTTATTGTAATACTTATACTAAATTAAAAGAAGAAAGGTGGAATAAATATGACTAAAGTGGCACCATCTATTTTGTCAGCAGATTTTAGCAAATTAGGAGAAGAAGTTAAAAAAATAAGTGAAGCTGGAGCTCATTATATACATATAGATGTTATGGATGGACATTTCGTTCCAAACATTACTTTCGGTCCCCCAGTAATAAAATCTATTAGAAATTGTAGCGATAAAGTTTTTGATGTACATTTAATGATAGAAAAACCTGAAAGATATATAAAAAACTTTGTAGATGCTGGAGCAGATATAATTGTAGTACATGCAGAAGCTTGTACTCATTTGCATAGAGTTATCCAAGAAATCAAAAGCTATGGTATAAAAGCAGGAGTATCATTAAATCCACATACTCCAGTAGACGTTATAAAACATATATTACCTGAATTAGATATGGTTCTTATAATGAGTGTTAATCCTGGATTTGGTGGTCAAAGTTTTATTCCTTTCTCTTTGGACAAGATAAGAGAGGTAAGAGCTCTTTCAGCTACAGTAGATATTCAAGTTGATGGTGGGATAGTAGAAGAAACTGGAAAAATGTGTGTAGAAGCTGGTGCAACAGTATTAGTTGCAGGTTCCTATGTATTTAATGGCAATTATAGAGAAAGAATTGAAAGTCTTGCAAAATTATAAGGAGGGATTACGTGTTTGATAATGTAAATTTAATGATTGAAGAATTTTATAAGGTTTTTTATGAAATTGAAGAATTAATGCTAAAACAAGGAATTAAATGTTTAACAACAACAGAGCTTCATGTAATAGAAGCTGTTGGAAATGACGAACTAACAATGAACGAATTATCAGACAAATTAGGTATTACTATGGGAACAGCAACTGTAGCTGTAAACAAGTTAAATGATAAAGGTTTTATAAAAAGAGAACGTTCAAGTGATGACAGAAGAAAAGTATTTGTTACACTATCAAAAAAAGGCTTAGAAGCTTTAAAATATCATGACCTTTTTCATAAAACTATTATTGCAAAAATTACTAAGGATTTAAGCAACGGAGAATTAGAAGAATTCTCAAGTATTTTTGGTAAACTCTTGAAAAATTTAAATACTCAACTTGATTTTATTAGCCCTCAATTAATAAATCAATTTCCTAAAAATACTACTGTTAAGATAATTGAAATAAAAGGTAGTAAAGGTATGAGATCATTTTATAGAGAAAATGCTATTAATGAAGGAACAATTGCAACTTTATTAAACAAAGATAAAGCTTATTTAAAATTAGAAATTGAAGGTAAAGAAATCGAACTTGATATAGCTGATAGTAAAAATTTAGTTGCAGTAAATTACGAAGCATAATGTATTAGAGCAGTTTTACTGCTCTTTTTTTTATAGAAAAAAGACTCATCTTTGCGAAAAGATAAGTCTACGTTTTTTTAAAACAATATTTATTCCTCAAATATAAGTTTATAACTCTTTTTACTACTTTTTGAATTTCTATCTAAAAAATCCTTTATTCTTTTGAAATCATCAGGACTACTAGTATTTTCATCAATGATCCTAATAAATTCTTCTATTCCCTCAACTTTATACCCCAAATCTAATCTTAAAATTTCATTTGCAATATCTTTTACATTCTGTAAATAAGGTCCAAAAATCGGCTTCTTCCCATAATATAATGGTTCAAGTAATGAATGCCCACCTATATTTACAAGAGTTCCTCCAACAAAAGTAATATCTGCAATTGCATATAACTTTCTTAGAATTCCTACTTTATCAACAATTATTATATCTGAATTTTTTTTTAGATTACTATATAATGAATAATTATCTCCAACCAATAATTTAGTAATTGAATCTATTCTCTCTATATGTCTAGGGACTAAAATTAATTGATAATCTTTTAGTTTTTTGAATACTTCAATTATTATTTCTTCTTCTCCATCTCTGGTACTTCCAGCAACAAAAACTTTTTTAGATAAGCCTAAAAACTCTTTGAATTCAGACAAGTCTTTTTCGCTATAATCATCAAAATTAATATCAAATTTCAAATTGCCAAAATTATATACCTTATCGGTTCTTGCTCCCAATTTAATTATCCTATCCTTATCATCCTCTGTTTGCATTATTAAATATTTGAATTTATTTAAAATAGGCTTTAAATAAAATTTTAATCTAAAATAACTCTTAAAAGATTTATCTGATATTCTCCCGTTTAATAAGAATAACTGGGAATTTTTATAAGCATAATTAATAAGATTTGGCCAGATTTCGGTCTCTACAATAATAGTTTTCTGAATATTAACATTCTTAAATATTTTTTTTATTAGAAAATTCACATCTAAAGGAAAATAAACTACCTTTACTTTAGAGCTACTGTATTTATTCAGAGCTTGATTATATCCTGTATCTGTAACAACACTTATGATAATATTCTTAGTTTCATCTAACAATATTTTTTTTATAAAAGGGTCTAATAGATTAATCTCTCCCAAAGAAGATGCATGTATTAAAATGTAATTTCCTTTTTCAATAGATTTAACACTACAAACTCTTTTAGCAAAAAAAACTTTAATTTTTTTATTAAAAATAGAAGTTATAAAAATAATTATATATAACAAGAATGAAAAAAAATTATAAATCATTATCTTCTCCTCATATTGA
>JAGNSM010000057.1 GCA_017988045.1 Fusobacteriaceae bacterium | reverse complement strand
AAAATCATCAAAAATCGAGAGTCAAAAATATCTTAATATTTTAGACTTTTTGGGCAAAAACATAAAAAAATGGATAAAACCATAAAAACGGCTGTATCCATTGATTACAAAAGTCTAGAAGGAAATTTCGGGAAAATATTCGGGATTTCCGGCGCGAGGCCATAGCCATCAACTTAAGGAATTAATAAAATCAGCTTTTTTTGTTTTGTAAATTATGGTAAAATATAGTTTACTAATCAAAAGGAGCTTTTTTTATGGAATCCAAATACTTGAACTTTTTACTTGATGAAAACGAAATTAACAGAATTGCTAAAGAGGTCGGACTTTGCAGGAGAATTAGAACTTTTACTCCCATAGAGCTCTTAAAAATGGTTGTTTTTTATCCTAACAATATAGCCAAAGACATATTGGATGAAATATCCTTGAATCTCTTTGAAATCTCTAGCATTTCCGTATCCAATGAATCGATAAATAAAAGATTTAATTCAACATTTGTTAAGTTTTTAAAAGCTATTTTTCTGGAGCTTCTTAATATTAAATTAAATGATAAGAAACCTGAGAAAAATATCCTGGAACCGTTTAATAGAATTCTTTTGACAGATTCTACTGTTTCTAAGTTGCATAGCTCACTAAGTGAAGAGTATCCTGGAGGAAGAAATCAAGAAGGACCTTACTCTTCTTTAAAAATTAATCTAATAAAAGACCTGAAAAACAATACTCCTGTGGATATTCAAGTCTCTAGAGGAACAAAAAATGATTATGAATTTCTTCCAAGGATTAAAAAGTTTATGAAAGCAAAAGATTTGATTTTGAATGATTTAGGTTACTGCTCTCTCGAGTTTCTTAAGCATGTTATTAAAAAGAAAGCCTTTTTTGTTTCAAAACTAAAACTCAACTCTTTAAAGACTATATCACTTGAAAATCCCAACCCTACTTACTTCAAAAATGGAACTGTAAAGCTTCAAAATAAATTTATACCTTTTGATGTTGAAAAAGAATGTAATTCAATGATTGCAGGAGAGATTAAAGAGTTTGAAAATGTCCATATTGGTGGAGACTCCGATAAACTTCCTTGTAGATTAATCATTACAAAACTTGATGGAGTTTTAGAAGAAAGAAGGCACAAAACAGTTACAAAAAAAATTAGAGATCCAAGGCCTTACTTAAAGGAAGAAAAAAGAGAAATTGCTAAATTTGGATTTATGATAACAAATCTTCCAAAAGCCTCATATCCAAAAGAGCAAATCTATCCTATCTATAGTTTAAGATGGCAAATTGAGTTGGAATTTAAAAACTGGAAGTCAATTCTTGAAATAGATGAAAGCGATAGAAAGCTAAAAAAAGAAAGAATAGAAGCTCATTTCTATGGAAAACTAATTAATATTCTTGTAAACAATGAGGTTTCAAAGATGCTAAAGGATGAAATAGCAATTAAAAATACAGTTTTGAGTGATAAAAAAGTCTTTCATCATGTCAGTTATTATTTAGAAAAATTAGATCATTACAATTATAGATTTAATGACATATTTAATAAACTAAAAAGACTTGTAGCTAAGACTTGCTTAAAATCCAAGAAAAAAGGTGAAACATCTTCAAATGAAGTCATGGACTTTGTGACTTAAAAAGAAGTAATTTAATAAGTTTACAGAAAAGTAGCTACTTTTCCTTTTTGTGTTACAAAAAAATAAATAAACTTAAATGAAAAGAAAAAATATTAAATAAAAAAGAACTCAAAAACAGATAGCTGAGTTTTGAGTCCCGATGAAATTCCTTAAGTTGATGGCTATGGGCGCGAGGCCTAATACAAAAAGAATCAAATAAATAGAAAAATACAGGTAGAACTCTAAAAACTACAATTTCTAGACTACCTGCATTTTTTATTGTTTAGCTAACTTAATGACATTGCCGTTCATGGTCGATTTTTTTACTTGCAATATTCTTTTTCGATTAAATAATATATTTCTCTTACAGAACTGTCTATTTCATCCTTAAATTTTTTAAACTCACGTTGAGTACACATAAATCCATGATATTGTACGAGAAAATCATCAACAATAATTATTTTAGCTTCCAAGAGTTTATAAAATTTCAAATTTTTATATTTAAAAAAGGTTATTTTATCGTATAAATTAGTAATAGTATTTTCAAGTGAATCATTATCATCCACAAATGTCGAATTAATATATCTAATTTTTTCTAAAGATTTAGGTAGTTCGTCTATTAAAATAGAATCAAAAATTTTGTTGAAATAAACTGCATTTAAGTTCTGTCTATTAATTTTTTTACTGACTATAGTACTTATAATAATGCTTATGATAGATGTTATTAGAGAAATAATAGAAACATAATCAGTTGTTTCTTTTAGATTTTCAAATATAATTTCAAAACCCATTAAATTAGAACCTTTTTAAACTTATTTTCAACTTTTTCAGAACCTTCTATTTTAATCTTTTTATTAAAAATTTCTAATCCATATTTATTTATTAACTCTTCAGAAAATCCTTGTACAAAAGAAATTGCAATTCTTTCTATAGTTGAAGGAAATACAATAACAATTCCTTCTTCTATATCTATTTTATCTTTAACTTGGTTAGTATAAATTAATTTACCAAAATCATTACCAGCAAGTCCTGTTAGCGTTTTGTCAAAAGTTAAATTAACCATTTTCATTATCAACCCCTTCTTTCTTTACTATAAAATTAAGATTATATAAAACTCCATTCAAATTATAATTGGATCTAGTTATAGATGACTTATCAGGAATTTTATTTAGAAAATCATTTTCTTTATTAAAACCAATAAATCTATTTTCATCTAAACTGACCATACCATTTATAAAGTTTATAATTTTATTTCCGCTATAAACATAACAATAAACACTTTCACTTTTATTTATTAGCCCATCAATTAAAGTTGTAAGACCTGTTCCTGCAAAAGAATCACTAGAACTTTGTCTGCTTGATACTCGCCATTGAAATGATGCACAGTTACAAAAATCATCAAATGTATATGATTCAGAAAATTTACTTTTATGATTTTCTAGTGCTGTATTTAAAAGTTTTTCAGTTTTAGGGCTTCCTTTGAAGTCATTATTAAAAAATTTATCTTTGATTCTATCTCCAAGTAATTTTTTATCGAAGTTTACAATTACAATATCCAACGATATGTATTTATTTGGACTTGGATTTTTTCTATTGTAAACAGTTTCAATATTAATGTCTATTAGACAATCACTTTCCCCATGAGACAAAGAATTGTCAGCCAATTCTCCAAGGACTTCAACCAAACTATCAACATATTCATCATCATCAATATAGTTTTTAAAAAAACAAGCAAGTTCAGTTGATAACACTGATAATTTTATACCATTTTCTTCAATAGTTTTGTAAATGATAATTTTTCTAAAATGATTTAATTCTAAATTAAATTTTTTAAAATCATTTATATATTTATTTTTATCTAGGCTAGTATTTTTATTTTTATAAATTAGTGATTTCTTGATATCTCCATCATATAAGCCATCTATTTTTGGAGTTATACTTAATGTTAACTTTACATTGTAATCACGTAATAAAAGGTAAATGACTGCTTCTAATAAAATATAAGTTGCTTTATCTTTAAAAAATACTTTTCCGATTTTAAGTTCAACTGGTAGTTCATTTTCGATATTTTCCCTACAAATAATTTTATTTATTTTTTCAATAAATTTTTGAAATGCAATACCATTAAACATAGGTTTACCAGTAGATTTATATTTATTTTTTATAACTTGTTTTCCTCTGAGAGTATCACATTGATTTTTTTTATCTAATAGTAGTTCTATATTTTTCACATGTTCACCTCTTTGGTAGATTATACTTCATTTTAATATAAAATGTAAGTTTTTATAAAAAATAAATAAAGTGTCCAACAACTTGCGGTCTATTCAGGATTTCCGACGCGAGGCCTATATAAATAATGGGGTGACAATCACCCCGCTACTCTCCAATTACCTTAAAATTTCTAATTCTAGAAAAATCAAAATCATATAGATACTCATAAATCATTTTCTTTCTCAAATCTATCGGAAGATATTTCTGATATTTTGAAAAAGAGTTATCTGGTAATTTTTGTAATAATTGATTTTTAATATCCAAATCAAAGAACTCTGGAGATTTAATTAACTTTTCTACAAATTCTTTGATTTCGTTCAAACTAATATTCGATTTGTTCTTTTTAATGCTAAATCCTTTCCATCCCACACCTTTAAGAGATAATCTATCATCTAATAACGTAACTGAATGGCCCATAGTATAATTTAATTTGTCTCCTAAATATGTATAAAAATTAAAATCAGTATTTCTTTCTTCAACATATATCGAAGCTTTCTCTAAACCTAAATCCTTCTGCCCGCTTCTAAACTCTTCTAAAATATCTTTCTCTTTATTATTAAGAAATACAAAGTCGGTATCACCCACAATAATATTAAAATATTCTTGAGACAATTCATAGCTTATCATTTTACCGCCAGAAACCCATTTAGGTGGATCAGCAAATGTTGAAGGTTCAACATAAACTATAAACTTCTTTTGATCTATTTTTACTGTCTCCCAACATTTCCCTCCTAAAATAAAGTTAAACTTCTCTCCTAGGGCTTTTACAAACCAAGATTCTATAGTTCCAATGCTTTTCCCTTTATTATTTACAGTAAACTCAGAAGGTGTTTCAAAAGTTGAGTAGAGGTCTATATAATTCATTTTGCCAAAGATACTTTGGCCTTTATCACCCAGAAATATTCTGTTTTTATCTTGATGTAGTATTGTTTCTTTAACCATATATTCTATGAGATATCTGTATTCTTCGTTACTTATTCCACTAAAAGAATATACCTTACTTAAAGTATTAAATATATCATCTATATCTGCACCATAAGATGATAAACAGATTGTAAGTGTTTGATGAAGTAATATATCGTAAGCTTTATCGGTAACGAATACATTTTCTACCCATTTCTTCATTGCCAAATTTAATATAGCTATAGACATGACCAAATTCTCTTCATTAGATGGCAAAAATACAAAATGAGATACTTTCCCCTCTCTTCTACCAGTTCTTCCTAATTTCTGAAGAAAAGAAGATACCGAACTTGGCATTTCTAAATGTAAAACAACATCCAATGCTCCTATATCAATTCCTAACTCTAAGGTATTTGTTGCGATTATTGTATTGGTCTTACCTATTTTAAAGCTTTCTTCTGTCTTTTCTCTAAAAAATTTATTGATTGATGAGTGATGAATATAGCTATCTATATTTTCTTTTTCCATCCTTAACTTCAATAGCTCTGCATCTTTTCTATTGTTAGAAAATACTAAAGCCTTCCTAGAGACAATCCTCTTTAATATCTCTTGTGTTCTTTCCTCTTCATCTTTACAAAATCTTATTTCTATTTTTTTATTTTTCTTTTCATCAGAGGGATATATAACCAATTTTTCTCTCTTGCTGCTTCCTTGTAACCACTCTAGTAGTTTATCAGGATTTCCTACTGTAGCAGATAGACCTATTCTTTGTATATCATAGTTACTAAACTTTTGAACTCTCTCTATGAGAGCCATTAAGTGGGTTCCTCTTTCACTCTCAGCAAATGCATGAATCTCATCTATAACTATGTAATGGAGGTCCTTAAACAGCTCTTCTTTATTAGCTAATTTGTTCATCAATATTACTTCCAATGACTCTGGTGTAATCATTAGGACATGTGCCTTATTCTTTATAAATTTATTCTTATTAGTCTTCTCTACATCTCCATGCCATTTAAAAACATCTCCATAAATAAAAGAAGAAAGCTCTCTAAGTCTTTCTTCCTGATTATTTAGTAATGCTTTAATAGGAGAAATATATAGTACAGAAACTGGAGTAAGTTCTTTCGTCATTACTTCACTAAGGATTGGTAAGAAAGCTGCTTCTGTTTTTCCTCCTGCAGTAGGAGCAAGAACAATAAGATTTTTACCATTAATAATTTCTGGGATTGTCTTTTCTTGTACGGGTGTTAACGACTTCCATCCTAGCTTCTTTATAATTCCATTTTGTATATTCTGATGAAGCATTTCAAAATTACTCATTAGCATCTCCTAAAAATTTAAAATGTGTGCTTCTTCCTTTTCCATATCACTTAATTCTTTTTTTATCTTATCATCAAATTTAAACTCTTTCTCTGGCCAGTACTCTTCATACGTTTCTGCTTTATCAAGAATATCCACTAGAAGCCTCAAATATCCTCTTGGGCTTATCTCTATTTCCTTATTAAACGCTATCGTCTTATCTTCTATTAGTTTATTAAGGAAATCGTTTGTTACTTTGTTGGTAGGATTCCATTTATGAGCTTTTCCATGAAGTTCTCTTACTTTTTCAGAAACTTCAAATAATTTTGAATTATTAAACTCTTTTAAATAAATTACTGGTTGCCTTAAATTTCTAAATTTATCTTCCTTATCTACTTTAATCCTTTGATATAATGGTTCTAAGCTTTTAAAACCTCTTTCAGTTTCCATTAGTTCTGTGGTTCCTGAATATAGAAAAAAACAATTTTCAAATCCATTTCCATCAGCTTCATCAATAAAATACCTTAAATTTTCATAAGCTTCGTCTCTGCTGCTTTTTTTAACATAGTTTCTAACTGTTTCAAGCTCATCCATGATTATAACTAATCCAGAATATCCTGCACTTTTCAAAAGCATGTTAATGGCTTTTATAAACAATATAGCGTTACTTCTTTCTAAGTTAACTGCAACATTCATAGTTTTCTTTAATGAAAGAGAAATTTTTTCTCCTTTTAGCCAGGCTAATACGGCTTGAGCTGTGACGTTATCGCCCACTGTTTTAGCCTTATAATAAGTTCTTATTGCATTAGCAAAATTTGATGAAACTTTCCCTAAATCTGTAAGCTCCATCTCTATTCTTTTCTCCATTTCAGCTAAGAAAATCTCTTCATCATCTATAGGGTCTATATCATTAACCTCACATATGATTTCCTCCATTTTTAATAACCATTCTTCAAGTATAATAGCTAAGGCAGGAACTTTCTTATTTTCAGGAGTTCTCATATTTTCTATAATCTTTTTATATACTTCTTCAAACTTATTTAAAGGAGTTTCTGATGAAATTACAACAGAAGATACAATAAATTTCTTATCATAGGCTAATCTTCTTGCAGAGGAAGCAAAGAAAGTCTTTCCTGATCCATAATCTCCAATTATAAATTTAAAATCCCCACTACCACTCTTTACTTTATTAAGTTGATTTTCTATTTCGTTTAACTCTTTATCTATTCCGACAGCTATAAGTTCCGTTCCCTCTAGTGGTACAGTCCCATTTCTTAGAGCTTTAATTACATCTGAAGATATCATTGTTCCTCCAATCAAGCATTGTATATAAACTTATTATTTTCTCCTATTGTTTCATGAATTATAAGATTTTTATAACCTGTGGTTGTATCGACCTTTCTATTTATTCTACTAATCAATCCTGAAATAAGGCTACTTTTACCATATTCTTTTATTAGTATTTTAGTAAGATCTCTTTCATACAACTCTTTAGAGGCCTTCAGTCTTTCAACAATAAAAATCTCTCTTTCAGATAAATTAAGATTACTTAAATCAAGTTGTAAATCTTTTTTAGGTGTTTCTCTAAGATCCACATGTTCTTTAACTATCTTCTCTTGATGTTCATTTAATTGGTCGTTATAAGCTACTTCAAGTTCTATTTCTTTTCTATCGCTATCAGTTACCTCATCCTCTACTATCTTAAACGCTCTATAGTAATGATCTGATGGGTATATATCAAACAAACTTAATCCACGTGTTGTATACGAACCAGGAAAAAACATAAGAACAGGCTTTTCATTATTATTAAAAGTTGGTTGTAACTTATTTAAAGTACTGTGAGTTCTAATTAATGGATACACAGAGCCTACACCATCCAAAATTACCAAGTTATAATCAGAGGCTTTTTCACCAATCTTATCAGCAATCTCTTTGCCTTCTATAATATTAATTAAAATATCACCTAATTCTTCACTTCCTATCTCCCTTTCACGATTTAAAACATCTTCTTTTATATCTTTATCTTCCAATATCTCCATATATAGTTCTAAAAGATTTAATCTAATTACAGAAATACCATAATATTTTTTAATCTTTTCAGTTAAAGTTTTTGCATATTTTCTTACTTTAAGTTCATATTCTGGAGGATAATCAAATATATAGAATGGAACCTCTCCGGCTATTTTTTTAGACTGTAGAAACTCTTTATTTGTTATTCTTTCTTCTATTAGCCTAAGCCTAATATCTATATTTTCCATTTAGTTACCTTTCTCAAGAAAAAGTATTGCAGATAGTTCATCTGATTCTATTTTCTTTATATGCTCTACAGTTTTTTTGCTTACAGAAGGAAAAACTATCGTATAGTCGCTATCGCCCTTTTTCAAGTATCCACCCTTCATAGAAAATTCAATAATTTTATTTTTCATTCTTTGTTTTGTTGCATCAGTCCATTTATTTACTTCTTCTACCTGTCTTGCTTTTTCAATTATAAAATTATCAATTTCATCTTTTGTTATGTATTTTTTAAGTTTTATGTAATTACTAAAAATTATTTCATTCAAGAAATCAAATATTATTCTTTCATTTTTAACTATAGAATAAAATGTTATAAATTCCGTTGTAGAAATATCTGCATCAGTTAATTGATTTAGTAAAAACTCATCTAACACTAAAAATCTTTTTACTAAAGATCCTGATTTTCTTTTTAAATTATTTTGTGAACTATAATCTAAAATATCTCCTTCTAGCAACAATTTTCTTAAATCTAAAATCTCTTTTCCTTTTATATTTTGTGCTACTTGTATCATTTCTAAATTTAAAAAAGATTCATCTAAAATAGCTCTATATACCATTTTTTCCCCTTTACATTAAAAGTTATTAAACCTTATACTAAAGTCATATTCTTCAATAACTTCATCATCTTCCATGTCTACTATTTTTAATTGATATTTTTTATGCAGCTCATATTTCATATTCTTTAAATTCAGTTGTGCTGAGACTTCTCTTGAGCTTATTTTATCATCAATACTATCTAAAATTAATACCTTTTCGTCTGAAATAAGTAATGTTTCATCAAAAATTCCAATAGATATTTTTCTGCCAAATATCTTATTCAAAGGATCTACTTTATCTTTCTGCATAAAAGATAAAATAATGAAGTTGTTTGCAATTATTCTATTTGTATTTAGAAGGTCCACACCGACCTTTTGTTTTTTCTCTATGTCATTTTTAAGATATTTAAATTTTACTAAAGGTATTGTAACTTCTTGAAGACTGATTCCTCCATGAACAAATTTAGTTCCTCCACCTTGTTGTTTAATTCTAGTATTTCTAAAAGGTATATATACATTTAATTTTTCATTTTTAAACATTCCTTTTGTATCAAACCTTAATAAACTTTCATCATCAAATTTATCTTCTGAAACAATATATCTTTTTCCTTGTTCAACAATATCAAAATCAAATTTCTCTAATTTGTTATACTCTTTTAAAGGACTTCTTTGATATAAAAATCCATGATCTGCTGTTATATATATATTATTAGCATTTGCCTTATTATTCAGAGTAAACACTAGTGATTTAAGTTCTCTCATCGCTTCATTTACAGCAAAAAATGTTCTATCTTCTGTTTTAGGGCTATCTCCCATTGCATCTATCAAATCATGATAAATATAAATTACATGAAGACCCCTTGTAAGTTCCATTATTTCTTCTTTGCTTTTGCCTATAATGTCTTTATAAGATACTGCAATAGATTCTGGTACTGTATCTTGTAAAATTCTTTGTCTATTTGCTATTCCATTTACTGAAATATCATTTATGGTTATATCGCCCTTATTAAATTGAACTTTCTTTTGAGGTAATAAAGCTGCCATACCTACTTTTGTTATACTCGGTATTGACCCTAACATTGCATTAGTTTCTACTCTAACTCTATCTGTAGATTCTTTCGATAGATTCTCTGCAAGTTCCATAGCAACTTCATAACGAAGAGCATCAGATATAATTACAAATATCTTATTTTTTCTTCTTACAAAAGGCATTATCTCTCTTTCAAAAAAATTATTTTGCAAATCTAATACTGGTGTTTTAAATACATCATCTTTTTGAGCTGCTATCTCCCAGGCTTCTGAAAGATACCTATTATAATAGTTATTATATTCTATCTCCATAAACTGTTGTAAAGACAGGTAGTCATCCTTGTCTTTTAAGTTTTCATATTCAAAAGAGAACTTTCTGTATAAGCTATCTATCTTATATATTTCTTCTGTATAACTTCTAAAAAGACCTGTTGAGCTATCTCCACTCAGTTTTACTTCCTTTATCGCTATTCTAAATTGTAGAGTCAATTCTATAACCCTATATTCAGTTTCATAAGCTTTAAAATTATATGTTTCCGATCTCCTTTGACCTATAAGGTTTAATAAATACTCTGTAGAGATATTTGAATTTCTTGTTTCTACAAGAACTTTCTTTAGTATCCTAGAATCTATAGAATCAAAAGTTCCTATTTTTACAAGCTCTTCAAGGCCTATACTGTCCATTATTTCTTTAATATTTTTATCATTTTCCATTGATGATAAAATTGGTTTTATCTTTTCTTTAAAGTCAGCATCTTTTAATAAATACTCAATTAACAAATAAGCACTGTTTTTATTAAGATGTAATAACTCTTTAAAGTTTGAATTCCTTAACTTATAATCGAAATGACATAAAAATAACATTTTAATAAAACTCTTAACTTCTATTTGAGAAAGGTCGGCTCCATATTCATCTTTAATAAACTCTTCGAAAGAATTTTTTAAATCATATTTGTCAAGCTCTCCTAATAAATCTATTCCTTTAATAGATTCCAATATAAAAGTTTTTAAGATGTCATAATGTGATTTTGATTTAGTTTTAAATATAACTGCATAAAAATTACATAGCAGCTCTTTTTCATTTTGATTTTTATTATATAAAAGTTTAAAAGCTTCTTTTCTCTTACTGGAAAAAAACTTTTTATACTTTCTAAAATAATTCTGCAAAGCTTTTGGAACTTCCAATTCATCTATCAATAGAGATATTTCCTCTGGTGAAAAATATTCAGAATATTTTTCTATATCTATTAACCAGTTCTCATTCTCAGGAATATCTTCATTTCTATATATAATAAAATTGCTATTTGGTTCATCTATTTCTACAAGCTTCTTTAAAAAAAATTGATTATATCTATTATGAACTACTATATTAAAATTAGGAATATCTATGGTCGATAGCGACCCTTCATATGTCTTTTCTAAATCTATCCAAAATATAATAACTCTTTCTTTTTGTAACCTTGATTTTTCAATTTTTTCCTTCAATAAATTCAATATTTTATCAATTGACATTATTTTCCTCTTCCGTAATGATTATTTAAATAAGTTAAAATACTTTTCAAAGATAAATAGCTTATTTCTTTCATAGCCTGTCATCTCTTTTATTAAATTATCCTCTAGCATAAGTCCTAAAAGGTTTCTTACTGTTTTATCTGGTATCCCTGTCTTTAAAACTATATCTTTTACGCTTAAAATAGGGTTTTCATAAAAAGCATTTATTATTGTATTAATCTTTTCTGCTCTTGAACCAAATTTTAATAGCCTTGTTTCTATATCTTTTTGTAACTCAATTATTCTTATAAAAGTATTTTTAGCATTTTCAGATGTAATTATAACGCCCTTTAAGAAAAACTTTATCCAAGGAATCATTTCATTTCTTTCCCTTATATCTGTTAAGTGTCTATAGTAAGTATCTCTGTTTCTTTCTAAATAATCAGAAAGATATAATGCTGGTTTTGATAAAAGACCATTATCAACCAAATAAAGCGTTATTATAAGCCTTCCTACCCTTCCGTTACCATCAAGGAAAGGATGAATAGTTTCAAATTGATAATGAAGCATAGCCAATTTTATGAGGTGTGGGACGTTTATCGTTTCATTATGAATAAATTTTTCCAAATCTCCCATAAGTTCATCTAAATAATTGTGATGGGGTGGTATAAACTTTGCATTTAAAAGATTACTTCCCCCTATCCAGTTTTGACTAGTACGAAACTCTCCTGGAAGTTTATTTTCTCCTCTTACTGTCTTAAGTAATATTTTATGAGTCTCTCTTATAAGTCTATTTGATAAAGGAAGCTGTTTAAGAAGTTCTATCGCACTATTCATAGCTTCTATGTATTGATGAACTTCTTTCCAGTCATCTCTTCTTTCAGGAGAGATTTCTTCTTCCTTCATAATAGCCTCGTCCATCTCTGTTTTTGTTCCTTCTATTTTACTAGATGTACTTGCTTCTTTTGTTATATGCATTTTTATAAACAAATCTATATTAGGTATCAAGAATGAAAAAGCATTGATTTCCCCTAATTTTCTGTTGGCTTCTTCAAGAAGTATATTTATTTCTGAATCTTGCCAATTCCAATAGTCATTTATCTGACTTGGAAGAAATGCTTTATATTGATATTCGTCCGTATATGTTCCTGATACAAACTCTTCTAAAAGTTTAATAATTCTCACCTCTATCATTGTCATTTTCTACTTTATATTACAATTAGATTTTTTCTTATTGTCATTTTTTATTTTTTTGACAACAAGATTTTTTTATTTTGTCATTTTCTATATAATTTTACAACTTGGATGGTTTTAATGTCAAATTTATTTTTTTTCTACAAAATGAGCATCGGGTGATTGTCACCCCGAAACAATAAAATAATGACTCAATATTTTGGGGATAAAAATTCTATAGGAAATTAAGTATTGATTTTTAGTAGTGTATCAGTTACAATAACTATGTAGATAGCGAGTTGTATAACTCATTATGCTTTTCTTCCAGTGATTCTGGCACTGTATAAATCTGAAATTGAAGCTAATTTTTAGATTAGCAGTTGGCAAGTAACAGAAAAACTTGTAAAATGACATAATTAATTTATGTCGGTTGGCAGACAACTTAATAAATCGGAAAATATATTTTAGTAGATCGTACCCTGCAAGTCCGTGTGACCCAGGGTCTTTTTTATTTTAATTATTATTTTATAGAGACTAATAAAGAATAAAAACTCTAAAAAAGTATTTAATTATTCTTGCTTTTAACTTTTTTTAAGTGTATTATAAACAAAAAGATACATTTTGTACCCTTTTTAGAGAAGGAGATTGTTATGGTTAGAATTCAGGAAATTCAAATTAAAGATTTTAAAAATGTTGAACATGGAATTATTAAATTTCCAAATAAAAAATCATCTGGTGATTTTTTAAATTCTGCTGAAGTTGTTGGAGTATATGGACAAAATGGTTCTGGAAAAACTGCAATAGTTGAAGCCTTTAAAATATTAAAAGATATTATGTCGGGTGATAACATCCCTAAGAATATTTCAGACTATATTATGCAAGGTAAAAATTCGTGTAAATTTAATTTAACTTTTTATCTTGAACAAGCAGAACAACACTATTTTTTTAAATATAATTGTCTAATTGGACTAAATGCCGAAAATGAATATAAAATTGTTAAGGAAGAGATTCAATATAAAGAATTTAATGGGCAAAAATGGCCTACAAGCTTTAAAACTCTATTTTCACTTGAAGGAAATCGTGAAGAAAACCATTCTCTAGATTATTCTTTCTATCCATTTAAACTAACTGAGGCTTCAACAAAACTTTACATTGATTCAATAGTTAATGCTAAAATGGCTGAAAAAGAGGGAAAATCATTTATTTTTTCTAAAGATTTTTATAAAACTATAGAAACTTCTGAAAATGCAAACTTTATTATAGGTCTTGTAAAAGATATTCAACTCTTTTCAAAAAGAGATTTTTTTATTGTTGCTAATAGTCAAATAGGGCTAATCAGCGGGAATATTTTAATACCATTAAATATATTCTTAAAAGAAACTAAGTCTATACATCAAGGAACAATCCCTATAAAGATGAAAGGAAGTGCAACTCTTCCTCTTCCTCATTATGATATTGTTGAAAAAGTTCTTGATAATATGAATATTGTTTTAAACAATTTAGTCCCAGATTTGAAAATCAATATAAAACCTCTAGGCAAAGAATTAAATAAAGATTCTGAAGAAGTTATGAGATTTCAA
>JAGNSM010000155.1 GCA_017988045.1 Fusobacteriaceae bacterium | reverse complement strand
AGCTCAATAATCACTAACATAAATTTTATAAATACAAGCAAAGATTTAGTGAAAAACAGAACAGAAAATTTCTGTTTTAGTTGACAATAAGTCTTGTTTTTGATAAGATAGTGATATATGTAATTTGAAAAGGATGATAAATGAAAAAATTTATTATAGAAAAAGAATATAAAGGCTACACTGTTGCCAAATATTTAAAAGAAGTACAACACTTTTCGAGTAGAAGTATGAGAAACATGAAATTTATACTTGATAATAAAGAAGTTCGCTCAGATAAAAAGATTAAACCTTTAAACAGATTACAAGTTATAGAAAAAAATAAAGGTACAAATATTGAACCAATAGCAATGGATTTAGATATTGTTTATGAAGATAGTGAACTGCTGATAATTAATAAAGAACCTTTTATTGTTGTTCATCCTACTTTAAAAAAAGTAGATAAAACATTAGCTCATGGTATAGTTCATTATTTTTTAGAAAAAACTGGAAACATTACTGTTCCTAGGTTTTATAACCGGCTTGATATGAATACTAGTGGACTTATTGTAATTACTAAAACAGCTTTTGCTCAAGCTTTTTTACAAGATAAGGTAGATGTTAAGAAAAAATATCTTGCTATAGTAAAAGGTGTTGTAGAAAAAGATGAGTTTATTATAGAAGAACCTATCGGAAGAGTTGGAGAAAGTCTAAGAAGAGAAATACTTTCTATTGAAAAAGGCGGGCAAGAAGCTAAAACAGCAGTCAAAGTATTAAAACGATTTGAAGACTATACTCTTATAGAATGTGAACTTTTCACTGGAAGAACTCATCAAATAAGAGTTCACTTAAGCACTATGGGACATCCTATTATGGGTGATGAACTCTATGATGGTTTAGATTTAAGAGCAAAAAGACAATTGTTACATGCTTATAAACTTAAACTTGTTAATCCCAAAACAAAAGAGATACAAGAATTTGAAGCAGAATTACCAACGGATATAAAAAAATTAATTAATAACTAAAATAGTGTAAAATAATTTGTTGTGAAACAAATAAATCAATGAAAATAAAAAATTGACAAGAGCTATTTTATACGTTATATTATAAAGTGTATAAGTTATATAAATATATATATAATAAAAAAATTTAGGAGGTATAATTAATGGCAGTTAAAGTAGCAATTAATGGGTTTGGAAGAATTGGAAGATTAGCATTAAGATTAATGGCTAAAAATCCTGAGTTTGATGTAGTGGCTATCAATGATTTAACAGATGCAAAAATGTTAGCACACCTTTTCAAATATGATACAGCTCAAGGAAGATTCGATGGAACTATCGAAACTAAAGAAGGAGCTTTCGTAGTAGACGGAAAAGAAATCAAAACTTTCGCTCAAAAAAATCCTGCAGATTTACCATGGAAAGATTTAGGAGTAGACGTAGTATTAGAATGTACTGGTTTCTTCGTAGCTAAAGAAAAAGCTGAATTACACATTCAAGCAGGGGCTAAAAAAGTAGTAATTTCTGCTCCAGCAACTGGTGAAGTAAAAACAGTAGTATTTAACGTAAATCACGATATTTTAGATGGAACTGAAACAGTTATATCAGGAGCTTCTTGTACAACTAACTGTTTAGCACCAATGGCTAAAGTATTACAAGATAAATTTGGTGTAGTAGAAGGGTTAATGACAACTATTCATGCTTATACTGGAGATCAAATGACTTTAGATGGTCCTCATGCTAAAGGAGATTTAAGAAGAGCAAGAGCTGCTGCTGCAAATATAGTTCCTAACACAACTGGAGCTGCAAAAGCAATTGGATTAGTTATACCTGCATTAAATGGAAAATTAGATGGAGCTGCTCAAAGAGTACCAGTAATTACTGGATCTTTAACTGAGTTAGTAACTGTATTAGAAAAAAATACTACAGTAGCTGAAATCAATGCTGCAATGAAAGCTGCTGCAACTGAGTCTTATGGATATACTGAAGAAGAATTAGTATCATCAGATATCATTGGATGCGAATTTGGATCATTATTTGATGCAACTCAAACAAAAGTAATGACAGTTGGAGACAAACAATTAGTTAAAACTGTTGCTTGGTACGATAACGAAATGTCTTACACAGCTCAATTAATCAGAACATTAAAACACTTTGTTCAAATAGCTAAGTAATTAGTTTTATAACTTTGCGGAAACTTAGGTTTCCGCATTTTTTAAATAAATAAAAAAATTAGGAGGAATAAAGAATGGCAAAAAAAATCGTAACTGATTTACAAGTTGCAGGGAAAAAAGTTTTAGTAAGAGTAGACTTCAATGTTCCAATGAAAGATGGCGTTATAACTAATGACAATAGAATAGTAGAAGCTTTACCTACTATTAAATATATATTAGAAAATGGTGGAAAAGTAATTGCTTTCTCTCATTTAGGAAAAATTAAAGAAGAAGCTGATAAAGCTAAAAAATCTCTTGCAACAGCTGCAAAAAGATTAGAAGAATTATTAGGGAAAACTGTTAAATTTGTTCCTGAAACAAGAGGTGCAGCTTTAGAAGCAGCAGTAGCAGAATTAAAAGACGGAGAAATCATGATGTTTGAAAACACAAGATTCGAAGATCTTGATGGTAAAAAGGAATCTAAAAATGACCCTGAGTTAGGAAAATACTGGGCTTCTTTAGGAGATGTATTTGTTAATGATGCATTTGGAACAGCTCACAGAGCTCATGCTTCTAACGTAGGAATTGCTGCTAACATAGCTGAATCAGCTGCAGGATTCTTAATGGAAAAAGAAATTAAATTTGTTGGAGGAGCAGTTGATGCACCTGAATTACCTTTAGTAGCTATCTTAGGTGGAGCTAAAGTTTCTGACAAAATAGGAGTTATAGAAAACTTAATTGCTAAAGCTGACAAAATAATTGTTGGTGGAGGAATGATGTTTACATTCTTAAAAGCTCAAGGATACAACATAGGAAAATCATTAGTTGAAGAAGATAAAATTGAATTAGCTAAAGAATTATTAGTTAAAGCAGGAGCTAAATTAGTATTACCAGTAGATACTTTAGCTGCTAAAGAATTTAAAAATGATACAGCTTTCAGATCTGTTTCTGTAAAAGAAATTGCTGATGACGAGATGGGATTAGACATCGGAGCAGAATCAATTAAATTATTTGCTGACACTTTAAAAGGTGCTAAAACAGTTATCTGGAACGGACCAATGGGAGTTTTCGAAATGGAAAACTTTGCAAAAGGAACTATAGGTGTTTGTGAAGCTATAGCTAACTTAGAAGGAGCTATGACTATAATTGGTGGAGGAGACTCTGCAGCAGCGGCTATTCAATTAGGATATGCTAACAAATTTACACATATCTCTACAGGTGGAGGAGCTTCTCTTGAGTATTTAGAAGGAAAAGTTTTACCTGGAATAGATTCTATATCAAATAAATAATAATTAGGCAAGCTGAAAAGCTTGCTTTTTATTATTTATTTATAAATAAAATTAACTTAAATAAAAAATTTAAATAAATTTTTTATTTAAGTTAATTTTGAAGGAGGGAAAGATAAAAAATGATTAAAGAAGCTTGTTGTGAAGGATTTACGGAAGGTATTAATGCTGAAGCTTTAGGTGCAAATAGAATAGAGCTTTGCAGTAATTTAGCCGTTGGAGGGCTTAGTCCAAGTTTTAATGAGGTAAAAGAAGCTTTAAAATTTCTTAATATCCCTGTTTTTGTAATGGTAAGACCTAGAGAATGGAATTTTATCTATACAAAAAAAGAAAAAGAACTAATGATTCAAGAAATTAGAAATCTTAAAAACATAAAGGTTGAAGGTATCGTTATCGGATCTTTAAATAATAAGGGAGAAATTGATACAGAGTTTATGAAAGAAGTAGTAAAAATTGCTAAACCAATGAATATCACATTTCATAAAGCTATAGATGAAGTAAAAGATTATAATAAAGCTATCGAACAGCTCATAGAAATTGGGATAGATAGAGTATTAACTAGTGGTAAAAAAGATAAGGCAGAAGATGCTATAGGATTTTTAAAGACTATAAATAGACTTTATGGAAATGATATAACTTTTGTAGCAGCAGGAAATATTACTAAAGATAATTTGGATAGCTTAAATAATAAATTAGATTTTAAAGAGTATCATGGAAAATCTATTGTTGGATATTTAAAATAAAAAGTAATTCTCAGGCAATACTACGATTTACTACTCATTTTGAGTACGTTAAATGGATAATCTTTAAGATATTCTTAGTATTCAAGTTAAATTTAAAAAAATAAGAAGTAATCTTTTAAAAACACACATCAGTGTGTTTTTATTTTTACTAAAAATTATGGTAAAAGATCTTTGCATAAGACTATAAACTATATTAAGAGCTTTGCACAATAGAATATTTTGTTCGTTTGAAAAAGGCACAAAAGACCGAAGCTTTTCAGCTTCACCAAACCAGCGTGACGCTGGACTTTATAATTTTATTAGAACTTAAATATGATTTAACATTAAGGGGTTAAGCGTCCTACGCTTAGGTTTTATATTTTGTACTAAAAATTCGAAATGTGCAAAGGTCTAATATTTCAAATAATTTTTGCAATAAAAAAAGAACAAAATAATTGTTCTTAAAAATTTCTGTGGCAGGGCAGTAGGGACTCGAACCCTAAACCGACGGTTTTGGAGACCGTTACTCTACCAATTGAGCCACTGCCCTAAAATTTAAGCTTGGCAAATACCTATCCTCCCAGGAGACTACTCTCCAAGTACTTTCGGCGTATAGGGACTTAACTTCTGGGTTCGGAATGGGACCAGGTGTACCCCCCTAGCTATTTTCACCAAGCTAAAGTA
>JAGNSM010000004.1:33801-38006 GCA_017988045.1 Fusobacteriaceae bacterium | reverse complement strand
TTTGAAAAAAATCTAATATTTCAGGAAAAGAAAAAAGATAGAAAAATTTCATTAAATATTTTCTATCTTTTTTTATTTGAAACAATGTACATATTTTATTTGTGTGTGGTTTGTCAGTAGTCTCGATTTTAGCTGTTTTTTATAAATTTTCAATAAAAATATGCAAAACAATTATGAAATCAAATAAAAATACTACAAATAATTTACATTTTTTTGATTACAGTTTAACAAACTAATGATAAAAATAGTTATCAAAATAACTTAGGAGGTATTCTTTAATGAAAGTTTATAGTAAAAAAACAATTATAGCATTTGCAATAGCATCAATACTTGCAGTATCACCTGTTTATTCTGCAACAAAAACTACAGTTACAAAGAATTCAGAGAAAAAAGTTATTACTAAAAAAATTGATGAGAAAATAGTAAAAAATGTAATATTGTTAATTCCAGATGGAGCAAACGTGACAAGCTATACACTAGCAAGATGGTATGAAGGAGGACAACCACTAGCAGTTGATGGGATTTTAACAGGAATGGTAAGGACATATAATGCTGATACTCCAATAGCAGATTCAGCTCCTGCAGGGACAGCAATGTCAACAGGAGTAAAATCAAATACTAAATATGTTGGAGTTAACCCTTCTGTTGGAGGACTTTACAATGTTCCTGAAATAGTAGTTGGAGATGAAAGAAAGCCATTGGCTACAGTATTGGAAGCGTCAAAATTATTAGGGAAATCAACTGGAATAGTTGCTACTTCTAACATTCAACATGCTACTCCTGCAGATTTTACTGCTCATACTTATGATAGAAGTGATTATTATAGTATTGGGGAGCAACAAGTTTATAATAAACTAGATGTAGCATTAGGTGGAGGAATTAAGTACTTAGAAGCTAAAAATAGACCTGATAAAGAGGATATGCTTAGTGAACTTAAAAATATGGGATATGAAATAGTAAATACTAAAGAACAATTAACAAGTACAAAAGCGCAAAAACTTTACGGTTTATTTGCTTCAGATGCTATGGCCTACGATTTGGATAGAGCAGAAACTGCTCCCACAGAACCTTCTCTTGAAGAGATGACAGTAAAAGCAATAGAAACTTTAAATAAAAATAAAAATGGATTCTTCTTGATGGTAGAAGGAAGTAAAGTTGATTGGTCAAATCATGCTAATGATCCAATAGCTACAATTACTGATATGTTAGCATTTGACAAAGCTGTTAAAGCTGCATTAGATTTTGCTAAAAAAGATGGAAATACTGTAGTTGTAGTTGCTGCTGACCACGGAACAGGTGGCCTAGCAATGGGAAATAAGGAAAGTAGCTCTAATTATGATAAATTAACTTTAAATCAATTTATGGATCCATTAAAAGCTGCTAAACTAACTGGAGAAGGACTTGAGAAAAAGCTAGATAAAGATAAAACGAACATAGTAGAAGTAATGAATAAATACTACGGAATAAGTGATTTGACAGAGGATGAGATAAAAACAATTAAAGATGCAAAAGAAGGTAGTCTAAATTATGCAGTAGGGCCAATTATAAGTAAAAGATCATATATAGGTTGGACTACAAACGGGCATACTGGTGAAGAGGTTGCATTATATTCATATCATCCTAAAGATAAAACTCTAGATGGATTAGTACAAAATACTGATGTTGCTAAATATATCGAAGAGGTTTTAGGATTAAACTTAGGAAAAGCAAATGAAAAACTTTATAATAATATCGTTCCTGTTTTAGAAAATGCTGGGTTAAATTATTACTGGAATAACGGTGATTTTGTAAATCCTGAACTTATTATCACAGATGGAACTAATAATTTAAGTATTCCATCAAATAAAAATTACTATATACTAAATGGTAAAAAGATAAATTCAACTGGAGTAAATATCTTTGTTAATGGAGATAATTTTTATGTATCAAAAGAAATTATAGACTTATTTCCAAAAAACTAGTTTATGGAGCCTAAATTGGCTCCATTTTTATTTTTTGTTAACTTATATATGGCACATCTATTTTCGATTCATCTGATGAATCATTACTATTCATTATTTATATCAAATGACCATTCATTTATATTGACGATAAATGATATTAATGTTATCATTATAATTACTTATAATCTAAAAATAGAGGAGTGTAACTTTTTATGAAAAAATTAAGTATTATTTTAGCTTTCTTACTAATTTTTGTTGCTTGTTCATCAAAAAAAGAAACTAGTGAAAAAAAGGTATATAAAATAGGAACAGATGTTATATTTGCTCCATTTGAATTTGAAAAAGATGGAAAATATGTTGGAATTGATATTGAGATATTAGATGCAATAGCTAAAGCTGAAGGATTTGAATATACTCTTAGCCCAATGAACTTTAATGGATTGATTCCAGCAATATCATCTGATCAATTAGATGGTGCAATTGCAGGAATGACAATTACTGATGAGAGAAAAGAAGTTTTAGATTTTTCTGAAGGTTATTATGAATCAGGAATTTCTGCTGTAGTTAGTGCAAAAAACGATAAAATAAACTCAGCTGACGACTTTAAAGGAAAAACATTTGCTGTTAAAAAAGGAACTACAGGATCATTATACGCTGAAGATAAACAAAAAGAACTTGGTTCTCAAATCAGATATTTTGACGATTCTCCTTCAATGTTCCAAGAAGTTGCTAATGGAAATGCAGATATAACTTTTGAAGATTATCCAGTAATTGCTTATAAATTATCTCTTGAAAAAGAGCCAACTTTAAAGATAGTAGGAGACAAACTATCAACAGCACACTTTGGATTTGCTGTTAAAAAAGGTCAAAATCAAGAATTATTAGAAAAATTTAACTCTGGTCTTAAGAAAATTAAAGAATCTGGAGAGTATGACAAAATCTTAAATAACTACAAATAGAAGTATTATTAAAGCTTAGTCTTCCTTAAAATGAATACTAAGCTTTTTTATTAAAATCTTTTAGCATTAAAGAAAAGGAGTGATGAAATGTTAGAACTTTTTTTAAAAAGTCTTCCAGCCTTTGGGAAAGGAATACTTATTACTTTAGAAATTACAATATTTGCCCTTATATTTGCAACAGTAATAGGGTTAGTAGTAGGGCTTATTAATATAGGGAAAAATAAAATTTTTAAAGCAATTGCAAAAATATATATAGATTTAGTAAGAGGGACTCCTCTAATTGTACAGGCGTTCTTTTTGTATTTCGGAATGACTGGGGCATTGAAATTTCAAATTAGACCTGAAGTTGCAGGGATTATTGTAATAAGTCTTAATGCTGGGGCATATATGGCTGAGATATTCCGTGGTGGGATTCAATCTATTGACGTTGGTCAAATGGAAGCTGCGAGAAGTTTAGGATTACCATATTCAAAGGCAATGATTAAAGTAATTCTTCCACAAGCTTTTAAAAATATGATTCCTTCTATATTAAATCAGTTTATTATCTCTTTGAAAGATACATCAATATTAACAGTTATTGGGGTAGCAGAACTTACTCAAAGTGGTCAAGTAATTATAGGGCGTACATATAAATCTTTTGAAATATGGACTATGGTAGGAATTTTATATTTTATACTTATTTATTTGTTAAGTACAGTTTTTAGAAAAATTGAGGTGAAATTAAACGTATGATTTCGGTAAAAGGGTTAATTAAAAAATATGGAAATAACACGGTTTTAAAAGGAATAGATTTCTTGGTAGAAGAAAATCAAGTTGTTTCATTAATAGGTCCTTCTGGTTCAGGGAAAAGTACTCTTTTAAGATGCTTAAATGGATTGGAAGAAGCTACAGAAGGTCATATATTTGTAAATAGTAGTGATATAACAGATGTAAAATTAAATATAAATCACTTTAGAGAAAATGTAGGAATGGTTTTCCAATCATTTAATCTTTTTCCTCATTTAAGTGTAATTGATAATATTACTTTAGCTCCAATATCTTTGAAAAAAATGAATAAAAGTGATGCAGAAGAATTAGCTCTTCAGTTGCTTGAACAAGTTGGATTAAAGGAAAAAGCTTATGTTTATCCTAATAGTCTTTCAGGAGGTCAAAAACAAAGAGTAGCAATAGCTAGGGCATTAGCAATGAAGCCTCAAATAATGCTTTTTGACGAACCTACATCTGCGCTAGACCCTGAAATGGTTGGAGAAGTTCTTCAAGTTATGAAAAATCTTGCTGTAAAGCATGGAATGACAATGATAGT
>JAGNSM010000004.1:0-33701 GCA_017988045.1 Fusobacteriaceae bacterium | reverse complement strand
CATTAGCAATGAAGCCTCAAATAATGCTTTTTGACGAACCTACATCTGCGCTAGACCCTGAAATGGTTGGAGAAGTTCTTCAAGTTATGAAAAATCTTGCTGTAAAGCATGGAATGACAATGATAGTCGTTACGCATGAAATGGGATTTGCAAGAGAAGTTTGCGATAAAGTTGTGTTTATGGCTGATGGAAGAATTGTTGAAGAAGGTAAACCTCAAGATATATTTGATAATCCACAAAATGAAAGAACAAAAGAGTTTTTATCAAAAATATTATAAATTTTTTAGTGTTTCTATATAGATAATATTCTATAAGAAACACTTTTTTTTATTGTACTTTTAGAATAAATATTTTAAAATGTAAAGAAAGTTATAGAAAGGTAATTAATTTAATGGAACTAGAAAATATAATAAATTTTGAAAATGTATATGTAAATTATGATATTGACTCATCTACACTAAGAAATATAAATCTTAAAATTAAAAATAATGAAAATTGGGCTATTTTGGGAGCTAATGGAAGTGGTAAATCAACTTTAATAAAGTTATTCTCAAATGATTTATATCCAACTACAAAATATCCTTTTAAAAAAGAGATATTTGGAGAAGAAAATTGGAATATATTTGAACTTAAAAAAAATCTTGGAATAATTACAAATGATTTGCACAATACCTTTGGATCTCAAGGGAAATATATTACTGCTTATGAAGTAATCCTAAGTGGATTTTACAGTTCTATTCAAATTTTTAATCACCAAGATTTTACAAAAGAGCAACACCAAAAAGTTTTGGAAGTCTTAGAATTCCTTGAAATTTTGGAGTTAAAAGATAAAAAAGTTCATCAGATGAGTACAGGACAATTGAGGCGTTGTATTATTGGAAGAGCCTTAATCCACGACCCCAAGGCTTTTATCCTTGACGAACCTACTGTAGGACTTGATATCAAATCTCAACATAGCTTTATAAAATTAATACAAAAGCTTTCAAAAAGTGCTTCAATTATAATAGTTACTCATCATATTGAAGAAATCTTTGAGGAAATTACACATGTAGCATTAATACATAATAAAACTATTTTTAAGCAAGGAAAAAAAGAAGATATACTTACATCTAAAAATTTATCAGAAATTTTTGAAATAGATATTGATTTGCAAAAAGAAAATGAGAGATATTATATTAAAAGTATAAAGTAGAATTTCAAAAGATATAAAGTCAACTTAATTGACATTGCTGTGTTTATATATTATACTTAATGTACTTAGAATTTGAATTTTTTTGTACAATTTAGTGTAAATAAAAACATTGGAGGTTTCATTTTGAAAGAATATTTAGAAAATTTAAATTTAATTGACCTCATAAGCGAAAAACATAAAAAATTAAGAAAAATAACCTTAGAACTTTGGATAAAGAATCATAACAATAATTTTTCGGAAACAGAAATGCATCTACTTTCAATGTTGATTATTAGAAAAATGACAATAGCTGAAAGTGCTAGGAAAATGAATATTTCTAGACAAGGAGTTCATAAATTTTCAAAATTACTTTTAGAAAACAATTATATTTTATTTGAAACAATAGAGGGAAATCATAAAGAAAAGCTGATGACTCTAACTCCAAAGGGAATAGAGGTATACAATGAAATGGTTAAGCTTAAAACTGAAATTGAAAATCAGATAAGCAATGAAATTGGAGAAGAGAATGTTAAAATACTTAAAAATCTTTTATTAAAAAACTGGATTTGATATAAAAAGTAAGTAATTATTAATATTATTTATTGCAGGAACCATAAAAATATACTATAATTAGTAAAGTTATTTAGGTATTTAATCAACTTAGATTAGATTTAATAAGGAAGTCGGTGCGAATCCGACACAGCCCCCACTACTGTGATACTGACGAAAGTACAATAACCACTGACAAAAGTCGGGAAGGGTACAAGTAGAGTGAAGTTAGTCAGGAGACTTGCCTAAATATAAGTATGTAATATTTTCTGGGAAGGGAAAAGAGCAGCTTATATTAAATTTACTATAATTTAAATTATAGTTTTTTATAATATGAACTTATGCCCGTTTTCTAACGGGCTTTTTATTTTATTTGAATTTTAGAATCTTAGAGCATAATTGGAGGAACAGTGGAGAAAATATTAGTAATTTTGAGTCATGGAAGTAGGTCAGAGGATTTTAAAAATGGTTTCAACGAGATTGTAGACCTTGTAAAAGAGAAAAGAACAGATATAAAAATTTATGGTGCTAACATGGAACTATGTAGTCCTACTATTGAAGAAGTTATAGCACAAGCAGTTGAGGAGAATGAAAACTTGAAGACTATTGGAATAGTTCCATTTTTTTTATTTGAGGGAATTCATATAAAAGAAGATATTCCTGAAATTATTGAAAAATTAAAGTTAGAATATAAAAATATAGAATTTATTTTTGGAAAGCCCCTTGGAGCTGATCCAATTTTGGCAGATATACTTATTGAGAGAGCGAAAGAAATTATTTAATTATAGTGGTATAAAAAATGGGGATATTTTACTTCTTAGAAAAAGTTTTAATAAAAGGAGATAAGTAGTGAAAAAATTTAATTTGTTAATAGTATTCTTGGTGCTAAGTTTAAATAGTTATTCTATGCATATAATGGAAGGGTATTTACCAATAAAATGGGCAATATCTTGGGGACTTATTTGTATTCCTTTTTGGATTGTTGGAATTAAAAAAATACAGGCAATCACAAAAGAAAACTCAGATAAGAAAATCCTTTTGGCTTTAGCAGGAGCTTTCATATTTGTTCTTTCTGCATTAAAAATCCCTTCTGTTACAGGGAGTTCATCTCATCCAACAGGAGTAGGCCTAGCAGCCATTCTGTTTGGTCCTAGCGTTACTGCAATTTTGGGAACTATTACTTTGATTTTTCAAGCAGGTCTTTTAGCACATGGGGGCTTTACAACCCTTGGAGCCAATAGTTTTTCTATGGCAATCGGTGGGCCAATATTATCTTATATTATTTACAAGAGTTTGTATAAGAAAAATAGAGGCTTAGCAATATTTTTAGCAGCAGCCTTGGGAGATTTATTCACATATTGTATTACATCTTTTCAGTTAGCATTAGCTCATGGAAATGGTAATTTCTTAGGAAGTTTAGTAACTTTTATGGGTGTGTTTGCTTTAACTCAGATACCTCTTGCAATCATAGAAGGGCTACTTACTAAAATGATAATAGAGAATATTGAAAAATATGGAATTGGAAAGGAAGTAGTGAAAAATGAAAGCAATTAATAAAAATCTAGTCTACTTATTTTTAATAATCTTAATTACAATAACACCTTTGGTGTTTATAAAAAACTCTGAATTTGGTGGAGCTGATGGGAAGGCAGAAGAAATTATTTCAACAATAAATCCTAACTATAAACCTTGGGCAGAAAGTCCCATAGAACCGCCAGGAGGAGAAACAGAAAGTCTTTTATTTGCGCTACAGGCAGCTTTAGGGTCTGCAGTAATTTTTTATATAATTGGATTTTATAAAGGAAAAACTTATGCTGATAGACAAAATAGCAAATAATAATAAATTTTTAAAAATAAACCCTATGGAAAAATTCTTTTTTTCCATAGGGCTTTTGTTAATTATGTTGATTTCAGATAAGATTTTATTTCATGTAATAAATAGTGTAATTATAATTTTATTCTTGATTTTTTTAGTAAAAATTTCTTTTCGAGAATTGGCTGAGCTTTATAAAGTTCCTGTATCTTTTATAGTATTGTCTAATATTTCGTTTGCTTTAACTGGAGAAAACTACATTCTTCTAACAGCTAAAGCCATAAATTCAATAAGTATCGTATATTTTTTATTCTGCATAACTCCGATTACTCAAGTAGCGTATATTATGAAAAAGCTTAAATTTCCATCAATAATTATAGAACTTTTTTTATTAATTTATAGATTCATATTTTTATTTACTGAAATCAAAAATCAATTTTTAACTTCTCAAAAAAGTAGGCTGGGTTTTATAAATCGAAAGGCAAGTTATAATTCCATTGGGTTTATAGGAAGTAATATGTTTTTTAAAGTATTAAAATATACTGAATATGTCAATATATCTGTTAAAAGTCGTTTAGGTGAAGATTTTTTATTTTGGGAAGAAACATATGAATCTAGTAAAAATTTTAGATACTTATTTTTTTATTTAATTATAGTTATTTTAGGAGTTGTTTATGATAAAATTTGAAAATGTAGATTTTTTTTATGAGAAGGGGAATAATATACTTAATAATATAAATATTCATATTAAAAAGGGGGAAAAAGTAGCTTTTCTGGGAGAAAATGGTTCAGGAAAATCTACACTATTTCTTTTGATAAATGGAATATTAAAGGCTCATAAAGGAGAGATCTATATTAATGGGGAAAAGCTTCTCAATAAAAAAGAATCTCTAAAAAATATAAGAAAACAAGTTGGGATAGTTTTTCAAGATCCTGAAACGCAAATTATTGCACCAACAATAATGCAAGAAATGGCATATGGATTACAAAATATGGGGGTTGAAAAGAATAAGGTAGAAGAGATAGTTGAAAAGGCTCTAGAAGAAGTTGGACTTCTTGCACAGAAATATAAACTTTGCCATACTCTTAGTTATGGGCAGAAAAAAAGACTCTGCATAGCTTCAATTTTTGCAATGAATCCTGAAATCATTATATTAGATGAACCACTTGTATGGCTTGACCCACAAAATTATAATAAAGTTATAGAACTTTTAGAAGAAAAAACAAAACAAGGAAAAACTATTATTTTTTCTACCCATGATGTAAATTTTGCATATAATTTTGCTGATTATATTTATATACTAAAAGATGGACATATTGTTAAAGAAGGAAATAAGCATGAGATTTTTCAATGTGAAAAAGAACTTAAAGAATTTAAATTGGATTTTCCAGAAGTTCTAAAAATAGCAAATATTATTAATAAACATTATGGCATTGAGAAAGAAGATTTTCTTAGTAAATATAATGAAAATACTAAAAATTAGGAGTATCTATGAATTACATAAAAAAACCAATGGAAATAGAAAAAAGAAGTTTTGAGATAATAACTGAAGAATTGGGAGATAAAGTAAATAATTTTACATATGAAGAATTACAAGTAGTAAAAAGAGTAATTCATACTACAGCAGATTTTGAATATGCTGATTTGATTGAATTTAAAAACAATCCTATAGAAAGCGGTAGAAAAGCTTTGGTAGAAGGAAGTAAAATATATTGTGATACCAATATGATTGTTAATGGATTAAGTAAAATTAGCCTAAAATTATATGAGTGTGAGGCTTATTCATTAGTGGCAGATAAAGAAGTAAGTTTACTGGCTAAAGAAAGAGGAGTAACTCGTTCAATTATTGGAATGGAAAAAGCTTTGGAGGATAAAGAAACTGGTGTTTTCTTAATTGGAAATGCGCCAACAGCTCTTTATAAATTACTAGAATATATAAAAGAAACTGGAATAAAACCTAGGCTAGTAGTTGGAGTTCCTGTTGGATTTGTGGGTGCTGCAGAAAGTAAAGAAAACCTAAGTAATTTTGATTTTCCTTATATTAGAGTAAATGGTAGGAAAGGTGGAAGCAGTGTTGCTGTTGCAATATTACACGGAATTCTTTATGGACTTGATAAATTTGAAGGAAGATTAAATGAATAAGGATTATGCTCTAGTTAACGGAAAAAAGTTGAGATATGGTTTTACAACAGGTTCAGCAGCAACAGCAGCGGCAAAATCTGCAGCTGAATTTTTAATTAATGGGAATTATTCTGAAAATGTAGAAATTATTTTGCCTAATAATAATAAATTATTAATAGAAACAAATGTACTGGAAAAAACTAATAATTATTCAATTTGTTCAATAATTAAAGATGCTGGAGATGACCCAGATATAACCAACGGTATAGAAATTTTTGCAAAAGTAAAAAAAATAGAGGAAAATCAAATTAAAATTACTGGTGGAATTGGCGTTGGAAAGGTAACTAAAAAAGGACTTGCCATAGAAATTGGAGATTGGGCAATAAACCCTGTGCCTCGCCAAATGATTAAAGCAAATCTTTGGGAATATATCAAAGATAAAAACTTTGGACTTGAAGTAGAAATAAGTGTTCCTAACGGAGAAGAGATAGCAAAAAGAACTCTTAACGAAAAGTTAGGTGTAATTGGCGGAATTTCTATTTTAGGTACAACAGGCATAGTAAAACCAATGTCAGAAGAGGCTTTTAAAAAGTCACTAGATGTGGAACTTGAAGTTTTACTTGCAGAAATAGGGAAAAAAGAAGTAATTTTTTCTTTTGGAAATTACGGGAAAAAATATGCTATTGAAAAACTAGGGATAAATGAAAAAGAAATACTTATAACAAGTAATTTTATAGGATATATGCTTGAAAGTGCTGCTAATAAAGGTGTCCAATCTATAAAAATTATAGGAAATATAGGGAAAGTAATTAAGGTTGCTGGGGGTATTTTTCATACTCATAATAGAGTAGCTGATGGAAGATTGGAAATACTGGCGTCCAACGCTCTTCTTTGTGGAGAAAGCACGGATAACTTAATAAAAATTATGAACTCCAATACAACAGAAGAGGCTATAAACTATATTGAGAATAGAGATGTTTTCAAATTATTATCTAATAAAGTTAAAGAGAAATGTGAAAGCTATATTAAAAGATGTGGAAAAGAAATTAAGGTAGAAGTACTAATTTTCTCCAATGAAATCGGAGAACTTGGAAGGAGTGATGGATTTTATGAATAATATAAAAATCATAGGACTTGGCCCTGGTCATAAAGATTACATACTTCCAATAGCTCAAAATCTTATTAAAGAATCTCAAATAATTATTAGTGGAAAAAGAAATATTGAAAATATACAGGATTGGGTAGAAGGTAAAGAAATTTACTATATTGATAGGTATCTTGATAAAATGATTGAGTTTATAGAAAGAAACTCTAAGAAAAATATCGTTATAGTAGTCTCTGGAGATACTGGATTTTATAGTCTTTTGAGTTATATAAAAGAAAATTTGGACGAAAAGGTAGAAGTTATTACAGGAATATCATCCATTCAATATATGTTTTCAAAAATGGGAGATGTATGGAATGATGCTTTTATATCTTCTGTTCACGGTAGAGAGCTAAATTTAGCTTCTATAATTAATCAGTATGATAAGATTGGACTTCTTACTGATAGTAAATACACTCCACAAAGAATAGCAGAGATTATCTTTCAGAGCAGCTTGGAAAATGTAGAAATAACTGTGGGAGAAAATTTGTCTTATGAAAAAGAGAGTATAAGGACTTATGAGGTAGAAGAGCTTATGAAAGAGAAAAAGAAGTTCGATATAAATGTAGTGGTGATAAGGAAAATTGGGAATTAGGAATTTAAGAAAGGGCGTTATAAATAACGCCCGTACCAATAAAAGTATTGCAATAAACTAAGAATTATACTTTATAAACTGTATTTTTAGGAGGTTTTAATGTTTCACATAAAAGATGAAGAGTTTATAAGAGGAAATGTTCCTATGACTAAGGAAGAGATAAGAGCTATTTCTATTGCAAAATTAGATGTTAGAGAAAATGATATATGCCTTGATATTGGAGCAGGAACAGGGAGTGTTTCTATAGAAATGGCTAATTTTTCTAAAAATGGAAAAATTTATGCAGTAGAAATAAATGAAGAAGCTCTTGATTTGATAGAGAAAAATATAGAAAAATTTGATAAAAAGAATATAGAAGTAATAAAAGGAATGGCGCCACAGATTTTACCTAAAATTGAACTAGATAAAATTTTTATTGGAGGAACCAAAGGAAATATAGTGGAAATCATTGAATACTGCGAAACTTACTTGAAATCTCAAGGAAAAATTTGCCTTAATTTTATTGTCCTAGAAAATCTTTTTTTGGCAATAGAAACTCTTAAAAAAAGTAAGTTTAAGAATATAGATATAGCTCAAATAAGTGTGAGTAAAAATAAAGTTATAGGAGATATGAATATGATGATGGCAAGTAATCCAATATTTATAGTCTCAGCAGAAAGGATATAGATGAAAGGTAAATTTTATGGGATTGGGGTAGGTGTTGGAGACCCTGAATTACTTACAATAAAAGCTGTAAATAGATTAAAAAATTTGGACTGCATTGTTTTGCCAGAAGCAAAATCTGGTGAAGGAAGTACAGCTTTTGAAATCGCAAAAGAGTATCTTAAAGAGAATACAGAAAAACTTTATTTGGAATTTCCAATGATTAAAGATTTGGATAAAAAAATAGAAATAAGAAAAAATAACGCCCAAATTATAGCTAGAGAACTTGAAAAAGGAAAAAACATAGGATTTTTAACTATTGGAGATCCCATGATTTATAGTACTTATTCATATGTTTTAGATTATCTAAAAAAAGAATATGAAGTAGAAACTATTCCGGGAATAACTTCCTTTGGAAGTATTGGATCTAGGCTTAATATTCCTTTAGTTGTAGGAAATGAGGATTTAAAGATAATTTCAGTAGATAAAAATACTGATTTTGAAAAAGAGATAAAAAATAATGATAATCTTGTTTTGATGAAAGTCACAAGAAATTTTGAAGAGATAAAAAATGTGTTAATAAAAACTAAAAATGAAAAAAATGCTGTGCTTGTTTCAAATTGTGGAAAAGAAAACGAAAAAATTTATTATAATTTGGAGGAAGTGGTAGAAGTTCCATATTTTTCAACAATTATAATAAAAAAAGGAGGCTTAGGTGAGTAAAGTCTATTTTATTGGTGCAGGTCCCGGAGACCCCGATTTGATAACAGTTAAGGGTAAAAAAATTGTTGAAAAGGCAGATATTGTTATATATGCAGGTTCTCTTGTCAATAAAGCTATTATCGACTGTAGAAAGGAATCATCAGAACTTTATAATTCAGCTCATATGAATCTTGAAGAAGTAATGGAAGTAACTATAAAGGCTCTTAAGGAAAATAAATTGGTGGCAAGGGTGCATACAGGAGACCCAAGTATATTTGGAGCTATAAGAGAGCAAATGGACATTTTGGATAGAGAGGGCGTTGAGTATGAAGTAATTCCCGGAGTAAGTTCTTTCGTAGCAGCCGCAGCAAGTCTGAAAAAGGAATTAACTTTGCCAGATGTAAGCCAAACTATAATTTGTACAAGAATAGAGGGTAGAACACCTGTTCCACAAGAAGAAAGTTTAGCTAGTTTGGCTAGTCATAAGGCAACAATGGCAATATTTCTGTCTGTACACAAAATAGGTGAAGTGGTAGAAGAGTTGACAAAGCATTATGATAAAACTACACCTGTAGCAGTAGTACAAAAAGCTACTTGGGAAGATGAAAAAATAGTCATTGGAACCCTTGAAAATATTGAAAATTTGGTTAAAGAAGCAGAAATAACAAAAACAGCTCAAATTCTTGTTGGAAATTTTTTGGGCGATAAATACTCTTTGTCAAAACTTTATGATAAAACTTTTACTCATGAATACAGAGAAGGAATAAAGGATGAATAGCCAAGCTATTTTTTGTGTAACATCTAAGGGTGTGGAATTAGCTTTAAAAATTAATGAGAAATTTGAATCGGATATTTTTGTACTTGAAAAATTCGTTGTTCATAAGACAATTTCTTTTAATAGTTTAAAAGAAATTGTTAGAGAAAATTTTTTAGAGTATAGATATCTAGTGTTTATAATGGCAACAGGAATAGTGACAAGGGTCATTGCTGAACATATTCAGACTAAGGACATAGATCCAGCAATTATTTCTATAGATGAAACAGGTACTTTTGTGATTCCTCTCTTATCTGGGCATTTAGGGGGAGCAAATGAAAAAAGTAAAGATATTGCTGATTTTATCAAGGCTATTCCTGTAATAACAACTGCTACAGATATTTCAGGGAAAATTGCAGTTGATTCCTTAGCTCAAAACTTAAACTGTAAATTGAAAGACTTGGAAAGTACTAAAAATATAACATCTATGATACTTCAAGGGAAAAAAGTGGAGATTAAGCTTCCACAGAATATTAGTTTAGATAATAAAAATAGTGAAGGTTTCATATTAGTAACAAATAAAGAAAATATTGAATATACACAAATTATTCCCCAAAATATTTGTGTTGGAATTGGTTGTAAAAAAGATACAAGTTCTGAGAATATATTAGATTTTCTAAAAGAACTGTTTCAACAACAAAATTTATCATTGAAGAGTATTAAGGTAATAGCTTCAGCTTGGGTAAAAATGAATGAGCATGGACTTTTGGAAAGTGCAAAGATACTAGGAAAACAGATTGTTTTTTATGAAAAGGCTGATATATTGGAATTTGAAGATATGGTAGAAGAAAAATCAGATTTTGTAAAAGAAACTATTGGAGTTTATGGAGTTTCAGAGCCATGCGCTTTTTTAGCTTCAAATAGAAAAGGGAAGTTTTTGATAAAAAAGGCTAAGAAAAACGCTGTAACAATTAGTCTTTTTGAAGAGGAATAGAAAAAAAAATATTTTGAGGAAAGGAGAGAAAATGAATAAAATATATGTAGTAGGAATTGGCCCTGGAAATATAGAAAATATGACGTTTGAAGCTTATGATACACTAAAAAAATCAGATATAATAATAGGTTACAAAACATATATTGAACTAATAAAAGATGAATTTAAAGATAAAGAACTTATAAGTTCTCCTATGAAAAAAGAAGTTGATAGATGTAAGGACGTTCTTGAACTTGCAAAGAGTGGTAAAGTTGTTTCTTTGATAAGTAGTGGAGATGCAGGGGTTTATGGGATGGCTGGAATAATGCTAGAAGTAGGGGGAGACCAGTGCGAAATAATTGTAATTCCTGGAGTTACAGCTTGTAATGCAGCCGCTGCTGTTGTAGGAGCACCTATAATGCATGATTCAGTAAATATTAGTCTTAGTGATTTGCTCACTGACTGGGAACTTATCAAAAAAAGAGTAGCTCTTGCTAGTGAAGGAGATTTTGTGATAGCTTTATACAATCCTAAAAGTAATGGAAGAATTACTCAATTGGATGAAGCTAGAGAGATTATGATGAAATATAAGAAAAAAGAGACTGTAGTTGCAATTGTAAAAAATGCTAAAAGAGAAAATGAAAGTGTAGTTTTAAGTGACCTTGAAAATATGATGAATTTTAAAGTAGATATGCTTAGTACAGTGATAATTGGAAATAGTAATACTTTTATAAAAAACGGTAAAATGATTACTCCTAGAGGGTATAAATTATGATTTGGATAGTAGGTGGAACAAGTGATACAAGAAGCTTACTTGACAAACTATCAGAGAAAATTAATCTAAACAATGTTATTGTTTCTGTGACTACAGAATACGGAGAAAAATTATTGAATGATTATAATATTAAAGTTATTCAAAAAGTTTTAGACAAAAATAAAATACTCGACTTTATAGATAAAACTAATCTCAACACAATAATTGATACTTCTCATCCTTATGCTGAGAATATTTCTAAAAATATTTTAGAAGTTATTAAGTTTAAAAATATAAAATATTTTCGTTATGAAAGAGAAGTAACAGAAACTATTTTTGATGAAAGATTTGAAAGTTTAAAAGATATGATTTCATATATTAATTTGAACTTAAACGGTGAAAATATTTTATCAACATTGGGAAGCAAAGCTCTTGAAGAACTTATAAATATTCAAAATAATAATGTTTATGTAAGAATTTTGCCAACAACTAAGTCTATTGAAAATGCTGAAAAGTCTGGGTTTCTTCCTAATCAAATTTTAGCTATACAAGGTCCTTTTAGCGAAAGTTTGGAAAGAGAGTTTTTAGACTTTTATAAAATTGGCTTTATGCTAACAAAAGATAGTGGAGACGTTGGAGGAACTGATAAAAAAATATTAGCTTGTCAAAAATTAGGAGTAAAAATACTTGCTCTATCAAGACCCAAAGTTGACTATTACAATGTTTTTAATAATATTGACAATTTAATTGATGAAATATGCAGATAAAAATAAAAAGCGAAGAATTCTAATTTTTTAGAATTCTTCACTTTTTTCATTGTATAATTCAACTCTATTTCTCCCATTATTTTTAGCTTTGTAAAGTGCAATATCTGCATTATGTATCAAGTCTTTTAATTCTGCATCTCCAAAACCAAAATAACTAGAAACACCAATACTTACAGTTAACTTTATTACTTCATTATTAAATGGAACTTTCATTTTTTCAATTATCTGTCTTATATTATCCGCAACAATAGAAGCACTCTCTATATTGGTAGAAGGCAACAAGAATAAAAACTCTTCTCCCCCATATCTTCCTATAATATCTGATGGTCTGAGTCTTTCTTTACACTCCTTTGCAACTGCTTTTATAACTGTATCCCCAGCGACATGACCATAATTATCATTAATATTTTTAAACAAATCAATATCTAGCATCAATAAAGAAAATACTGTTCCATATCTATTTGCTTTGTATAACTCTATCTCGGCAAGTTCAAAAAATTGATGACGATTATATACTCGACTTAAAAAATCATATTTAGCGTTGTACTCCAATTTATTTATCATTGATTTTCTTTCAGTAATATCTTGAAAAATATAAATTTTACCTGAAACTTTATCCTTATCATGAATATAGGTAGTCCTAAAAAAATAAATTTTATTATTATACATAACTTCAAAGTGATTGTCATTTACTACAAATAAATAATCAGATATTTCATTTAGATTAAGTCCAATATTATTTTGAGTTAGCCATAAAAAGACTTTCTTCCCAGCATTATTAAAATCAATAAGTTGACCTTTCATATCCACTACAATAATTCCTTCATCTATTTGCTCAAAAGAAATATCTCTTATTTTATCTTTCATCTCTAAAAATTCAAATTTAAAAATCGCAATGTAGTAAAACACAAAAAGTATCACATAACCAATAGGTACAGGGTCAATTCCTGAAGTAAACCCTGTTAAATAAACAACACTAAGTCCCAATGGAAAAGAGCCTCCAATTAATAATAGCAATGATTGAATTTTCTTTCTAGATTCACTCTTTTTCCATGATTTATAAAATAGTATTTGACCAATAGTAAAAACTAAATATGAATAAGTAGTAGAAATAGCATACCAAAAACCCTTATCTAAAATAGATACATTAAAATTTTTATACTTATTTATTGAGATTTCATCATAAAACAAATGATGAAACTCGTTAGTTGATACTAAAATCAATGTAATGAAAGGTATAAAAAGTATTGTAAGATAAAGCCTCATACTATAGGATTTCTTAAAATAAAATTTATAAGCTAGTAAAAACCAAAATGATGGAATAAATGCAAGTCCAAAATATTCTAATTTTATAAAAAATATCATTTTATTAAGCGTTGTAGACATTAGTTCAAAAGCATAAAAAAAGTTATATATTAACATTGATAAACAAAGTAATGAAAAAATTGTAGCCAATCTATTTTTATTTTTAAAAAGCGAATATATAAAAAGAATAAACATTCCAATACTTAGAACGAATAAAAAAGTAGAATATAAATTAAAATTCATTTTTCCCCCAACTAAAAAATATACAAAACTACTAAATACTAAACATAATAATCGGTTTTGAGTCTTACAAAAATGACAGACATTTAAATAATATATTAAAATAACTTGAAAAGCAATAAATATTTATGTTTCATATCATTCCTATTTACAAAATACTTGGAGTATAAACATTTTATATTGTAAAAAAACGATAAAATAAGTATAATTTAATCACTAGAGTTACGCAATCTCTAAATAAAGATTGCTACGAAAATCTTTCAGTAGCTGTCGTAACTTCAGCAATGTTGGAATAAAGAAGGGAATAATATGAATAATAATGAAATAATTTTGGAAATTGGAGAAGATGAAAACTTTTATGAAATAGGAAGTTCTGAGCCATTTACTGGTAACGCAAGTTATGCTTGGCCAAATGGAAATAAATATGTTGGTGAATTTAGAAATGGGGACTATTGTGGACAAGGAACTCTGTTCTTTGGTAATGGAAATAAATATGTCGGGCAGTTTGAACAAGATGCTTTTAATGGAAATGGCACTTTATACTGGTCAAATAGTGACAGGTATGAGGGTCAGTTTGTTGATGATATGTTCAATGGGAACGGCATAATCTACTGGTCAAATGGTGACAAATACGATGGTGAATTTAAAGATGATAAAATGAATGGAAAAGGCTTAAAAATTTGGGCTAATGGAGATACCTATGAAGGTGAATTCAAAAATGATAGAATAAATGGAACAGGAATTTTTACTTGGACTGATGGCGAAAAGTATGATGGAAACTTTAAAAATGGGGAATTCCATGGAAAAGGGACAAAAACTTGGACTAATGGAGACAAATATGTTGGAGAATTTAAAGATGGAAATCTACATGGAAAAGGAACTTATTATTTTGCAAATGGAGAAAAATTTGTAGGGAAATTTAGAAATGGTGAATATAAAGGCTAATAAAAAAATTATCATATAAGAAAAGAGTTCACTCAGAAAATTTCTGTGTGAACTCTTTTTATTCAAGCCTTAAAAACTGGATAGCCAATTTTTTAGTCTAGCTTCTTCCTTTTTCATGGTTTCATATCCATAATCATAAGCGCTTTTCAATTTTTCTTTATTTTTTTCAGTTCTAGCAACTTTAATTGCTTCATAAGGTCTTATTACAAAAACTTTGTTTTCTTTTTCAAGATTTTCTATAAGTTCCAACTGGTTATTATAAATAGTAGCTTTATTTTTAATCATTTCTAGAAGCTTAGGATATTTTCTATAAACAATTTTACTTAAAGCAATCCCACTATCTTTTTTTCTATATCCTATAGGTCTTGTGAGAATAACTACAGGTTTTTGAACTTTATCAGATAGGGCTTTTTTAATAGGAATACTATCAATTATCCCTCCATCTAAATAAAAATTATTATCAATTTCAATCATTTTAGATATATACGGTAGACTACTAGAAGCCATTAATGCTTGCAGCATCTTATATCTTTCTGTATTATCCTTATCAAAATATTCGGGAGTCCCCTTATTACAGTTAGCCGCAACTGCTATAAATCTTTGGTTTGACTTTTCAAAAGAATCAAAATCAAAAGGGTCTAATTCATTGACTATTTTATCAAATATAAAATTCATTCCAAAATAGCTACCTTCTATAATAAAATTTTTAAGACTAAGATATCTAGAATCACCCATAAAAGTCATTGGAACACGTAAACTTCTACCTATTTGCTTTGAAACATAAGAAGCCCCATTTAACGCTCCCATTGATACGCCTATAACATATGGAAAAACAATGTCATTTTCCATCATATAATCCAATACTCCTGAAGAAAAGACTCCTCTCAATCCTCCACCTTCAAGAATTAATCCAGATTTTTCCATAATAAACATCCTTGTATAGTGAACTCCGATATATTCATAATTAAAATTATAGCATATTCACAATTAAAAATTTAATTTTTTTTCCTAATTTAAAACAAATCAAACTATATTATAAATTTTAATATGACTATTGCTATGTTTGTTATATTCAACAAATATTTTAATCTTTTCATCGGAATATTCGATTTTATTCTTTGTTTTTAACTGATGAAGAACAGATATAAACTCAAAATCATAATAAAACTTTAAATTGCTTAACTGTTTATAAAGCTCTGATTCCAATTTGAAAAGACTTGAGTAATATTTATCGTGGTCAACAAGCAAATTATATTTTTTATCAATTTCATTAGTTTTCATCTGAAAATATGTGGATACATAATTTTTTTCTAAAGAATTTAAAAAAAATTCATCAAAATTATTTTCATAATGTTGTATTGAAAAATGCAAATTTTCTTTTACATACTTATAATCAAAAAGTTCCAAATATTTTTTTAAATTATTTAAAATCAAGTCGAAATCACTGACATATTCTTTAATTAGAGCAAATAATTTATTTGATTCTTTCTGAATTCTTTCCATATTTTTATTACAAATAGTAAATATTAGTGAAACTACTTTATTTGTCTTCCCATCATTGATTTTTACTTTTTCATAGGAAATGGAAAATTCACTATAATTATTTATTTCCAAAATCACTAATTCCAAAACATTTTTTTCAAAATCATAAAACCTTTCATAACTATCTGTCAATTCAAAAAGCTCTCGAATTGCTGTTACTGATACTTCAAAATTATTATATTGTTGTGAATGAAAAATCAGTTTTTGATAAAGTTTTACGCTATATATTAATTTGAATTTTAATAGTGTATCTAGATGAAAATCCTTAAAAATTGAGTTTCTAAAAGATTCCATTATTTCACTTGCTAAATTTATGTATAAATTATTTTCAGAATATTTAGTAGATGAAATAATCGCAAAATATCCTCCAGCAAGTAACTTATTACTATCTTTATTATTAAATTTATATTTAATAGTTTTTTGAGAAAATTTATTCAAGAAATTTAATAGTTCTGAATTGTCATTCAAATCTAATTTTTTACTAAGACTATCCATTTTAAAAGCTAAAATATTTTCACTGCTATTTTTCTTTACTTGTTCTAATAAAAAAATCAAAAAACTTTGTTCATCTTTGTTAATTTTCTTTTCAAATTCTATAAAAAATGATACTGAATCTAAATTGTTTTTTAAATTTTCAAATAAAAAGTTCATAAATCCCTCCAAATAACATAATAATGGAAATAATCTCCAAAAATTATAGCATACACTAACAAAAAAAGTAAATATAAAATTCGTTTAATTTAAAAAGTATTTTTAAAAGCCCAGATAAAACAATGTTTTTTATTCTTAAAAAATAAAGTAAAAATAAAAAATAAATTTTTTCACTAAAAATTGACGAAAATAAATTTTTAAAATTAAACTTTGACATGGAGTTTTTTTTCAAGTAGAATTGGCGTGTTAAAGAAAATATTCGAAATAATTTCATATTGTTTCAAAATGGTATGGAAAATACAAAATAACTTTGAATTTCGATTGTTTTCTAAAAATATCTATAGAAGGGAGTAATTAATGAAGAAGATTCTATTATTATGTTCTGCAGGAATGTCAACGAGCATAGTAGTTAAAAAGATGAAAGAAGCTGCAATAGAAAAAGGAATTCTTGTAGAGATTGAAGCAGAGGGATTAGAAAAGTTTCAAGAAAGCATTTCAAAGTATGATGTATTCTTGTTGGGTCCTCAAGTTAGATTTAAGAGAAATGATTTTAATAGTGAGGCTGAAAAAGTAGGTAAGAGGGTAGAAGTAATAAACCAGCTTGATTATGGATTAATGAATGGAAGAAAAATCCTAGATTGGGCTTTATCGTTAATTTAAAAAGTTTAACTTAATAATAGAAAGGAGTATTCACTAAGAAAGCTGTAAGGTAGAATCATTTAGTTTTATCAATTACATTACAAAATCATTAACGGGAGGAAAAAATGAAAAAATTTATGGGTTTGATGGAGAAATATTTAATGCCATTAGCTATGAAAATGGCATCTAACAGACATTTGAATGCACTAAAAGATGGGTTTGTTTATACGATGCCCTTCTTAATAATCGGTTCTTTCGTACTACTATTAGTTAATTTACCTTTTAGAGATGTGAATACACCTTTATATATGAAGTGGTATGACAATTTAATGACAGCTTATAAGGCAAATTTGGTTCAGCCTTTCTATGTAAGTATGGGAATAATGTCAGTGTTTGTTGCCTTTGGAATAGGTTCAAGTTTAGCAACTCAATATAAACTAAATGGAACTACTGGAGGATTCTTATCTTTATTTACATTCTTATTAACTGCTGCAAAACTTGAATGGGCTCCAATAGGTGGATATCAAGCAGCAGAATTACTAGGAAATAATGATTACCTGTTAAATACTTTCCATCAAGGTTCAGGTTGGATGCCAATAATGGATGCTAGATACCTAGATGCAAAAGGACTATTTACAGCAATAGTAGGAGCATTTATCTCAATAGAAATATTCAGATTACTTGTAAGTAAAAAAATGACTATTAAATTACCAGACTCAGTACCGCCTGCAATAGCAAAATCTTTTGAGTTACTGACTCCAATAGTTGCAGTAATACTAGTTTTTCATCCAATTAGTTTGCTAGTACAAAAATCAAGAGAGATATTTATTCCTGAGTTATTACTTGAAATGTTTAGGCCTTTAGTTTCAGCTTCTGATTCATTACCAGCAGTAATAGGAATACTTCTTGTAGTTCATATTCTATGGTTTGCTGGACTTCATGGAGTTAATGTGGTAGTTGCAATCATAAATCCAATAATCCTAACTAATTTAGCTACTAACCAAGCAGCACTACAAGCTGGGGAAAAAGCTACTAAAGTCTTAGCTGGTGGATTCCTAGATGCCTTCGTTTATTTGGGAGGAGCAGGAGCTACATTGGGACTTGCAATAGCTATGTTCCTTAGTAAGAAAGACCATATTAAATCAATAGGTAAAATTTCACTAATACCCGGATTATTTAACATAAATGAACCAATTATATTTGGTGCACCTATAGTAATGAATCCGATACTATTTGTTCCATTTATCATTACACCTATTATAAACGCTACTATAGCTTGGTTCGCAGTAAAAAGTGGATTAGTTGGTCATATAGTTTCATTAGTTCCTTGGACTACTCCAAGCCCAATTGGTGCATTATTAGCAACTAATTTTAGCATGGGAGCATTGATTTTATCTGTACTACTTATTGGACTATCAGTAATAATTTATTACCCGTTCTTAAAAGTGTACGAAGCTTCATTAGACCGTGAAGAAGCAATGGAACTAGAAGCTGTAAAAGCAGATTAAAAAGTTTGTTAGTACTATAACATATAAAAATTAGGAGGAAGTTTTAATGAAAAAGAATTTACTTACTTTGGGATTAGTGGCTTTATTAACAGTTGTGGCTTATGGAGAAGAAAAAACATCTTCTGAAGTAAAACCATGGAATTTTTCAGCAAGAACTTATGCTGAAGTAGAAACATATGAAGGGGACTTAGGAGAAGGTGGAGCAGAAGATGAGGCTTTCTTTGGAGTAGGAGTTAATGCTGCAAGTGGAAAATGGTCATATGATCTAAATGTAGAAAAAAGAGGTGGAGGAACTACACCTGGGTCATCAGAAGGTTGGGAACAAAACAGAGTGGATTATAAAGTTAGATACCAAGCATTAAGTAATGTTGGAGTTCAGCTTAAATATAGAGATGAAACTCAAGCTCAAAAGAAAGAAGTAGGAGAACCATACTATCAAGGTTCAAAAAATAGAGATAGAATAGAGATTGGAACAGACTGGGGAGGAGTTCTAAAAACTAATGGTTGGTTTGTTGTAGGATTTGATACTGATACTGATACTTCTGCAGAAGAATCAGATGGTACATATTGGGAAGGAGATTTTGGACCTTCATTCAAAATCAATGATAAATTAACTTTAACTCCTACTATTTATACTACTGGAGAAGATTATGATGGATATACTTATAGAGACCAACAAATAAGATTAATGGCTTCTTACAAATTAAATGATAAAATCACTTTAATGCCTAGAGTAAGATATTCAATTGGTAGAGAAGTAAAAGAAATTTATGAATCTTCAAGATATAGATTTGAATTCATGGGAAATACTCAATGGGATCCAAAAACATCTTCATTCTGGGGTGTAGCTTATGATTATCAAAACAGAGAAATGAAAGATAATTCAGCAGATAAAGATTTGAGCATGGTTTGGGGATATTTCTCGTTATCACATTCATTCTAATTTGACTTGATTATTGTCATACCGACAAAGGAGGTATCTTGAGATTTCTCGTACCTCGAAATGACAAATTATTACCCACTGACCTTACCCTATCCCTCTCCTAAAAATAGGAGAGGGAACCTAAATACTAACTTCAGCAATCCTTCTATCCATTTTAGGATCTGATATTTTTAAAAAATATCACAGGTGTAGCGAAGGTGCCGAAGGTGGATGAGGTTAATAAATAATAGAGAATATTGGAGGAGAAAAATGAGAAAATTGGGAATTTCAGTTTATCCTGAACATGCAAGCTTAGAGGAGAACAAGAAGTATATAGAACTTGCGGCAAAATATGGATTTAGCAGAATCTTCACTTGTTTGTTATCTGTTGAAGGAGATAAGGAAAAAATAATAAATGATTTTAAAGAAATGATTAGTTTTGCTAAACAATATAATTATGAGATTATCGCTGATGTTGCACCAAGTGTATTTAAAGAATTTGGAATAACCTATGATGATTTATCATTTTTTAAAGAAATGGGCGTAGATGGATTTAGATTAGATGAAGGTTTTGATGGAAATGCAGAAGCAATAATGACATTTAATCCTTATGACTTAATGGTTGAATTAAATGTAAGTGTAGGAACTGGTTATCTTGATAATATAATATCTTTTCATCCAGATATGCATAAATTATTAGGGTGTCACAATTTTTATCCTAAAAAAAGATCTGGCTTATCAAGAGAACATTTTATAGAATCATCAAAGCTCTACAAAAAACATGGAATAAGAGTTGCAGCTTTTGTTAATTCAAAAAATGGGACATTTGGTCCTTGGGAAGTGGCAGAAGGTCTTTGCACCCTTGAAGAACATAGATATTTGGATATAGAAATTCAAGCAAAAGATTTGTTCTATACAAATCTTGTAGATGATGTTATTATCGCAAACTGCTTTGCTAGTGAAAATGAGCTGAAATCCCTAGGAGAAATTAATAAAGGACTAGTTACATTAGATGTGAAGCTAGAAGTAGGAATAAGTGAGGTAGAAGGAAAAATTGCTTTTAATGAACTTCACTTTTTTAGAGGTGATAGAAGTGATTACTCTATTAGGTCAACAATGCCAAGAATTAAATATAAATCTTTTGAAATAAAACCTGTTAATACTAGAAATATCAGAAAAGGCGATGTAATAATAGAAAATTCTAACTATTCCAGATACAAAGGAGAACTTCATATAGCACTCCTAGATTACGAAAATGAAGGAAACTCTAATGTAATAGGAAGAATCAGTAATAGTAATTTAAGATTTTTAGAACAAATTCAGGCATGGCAAAAATTTAGATTAAAAATAAATAAATAAACTATTCATTAATTTAAAATTCTTTATTATAGGAATAACATTACTTTGTTTAATCTCCTCGATTAAAATAAATAGAGTTTTACCAATTAAAAAAATCCTCCAATTTATTGGGGGATTTTTTTATGATACTTTATATAATTTTATTATTTAATTGATACAAATCCTTCATCTAAAACTATTTTTTGTCCTTTATCTGACAACATATATTCAACTAATTGTTTAGTAGTTTCAGTCATTTCTTCGTCTACATACCAGTAAACTGCTCTAGATATTGAATAAGATTTATTTTTTACATTTTCAACAGTAGGGATTACATTGTCAATACTAAGAATTTTGATAGTATCATCTAAGTAACCTAATCCAATATATCCAATTGCACCGTCAACGTTATTTACTTGTTGCTTAATTGCTTCGTTTGATGGAAGGAATAAAACTGTACTTCCAAATTCTTCTGTTCCTTTTGAGTCACCATTTCTTAAAATATGCTCTTTAAAATAAACATGTGTTCCAGAACTAGAATCTCTTGATAGTACTACAATTTTTTTATCTGCTCCTCCAATTTCTTTCCAGTTTGTAATTTTTCCTAAGTATATATCTTTTAACTGTTCAGTAGTTAAGTTAGTTACAGCATTATTTTTATTTGTTATGATTGAGATGGCATCATAACCTATTATTACTTCTTTTATTTTAACATTATTTTCAGTAGCTTTTGCTAATTCTTCATCTTTAATCTCTCTTGAAGCCATGGCTACATCTGCTGTTTTATTTAACTTGGCTGCGATTCCTGTTCCACTTCCTCCACCTGTTACTGATATTTTACTTTTTGGATTTTCTTTTAAAAACTCTTCTGTTACTTTTTGTGTTAAGTTTAAAATAGTGTCTGATCCCTTAATTTGAATTACTCTATTTTCAGATTTTCTTCCACATCCAGCAAATATAGTCATAACTAATAGTAAAGCTGATATAATTTTTATTTTATTCATAATTTCCCTCCATTTATTGTGTTATGAAAGGATTATATAATAACAATGTTAATGTGATATAAAATCTGTGTAAATCTTCTGTTAATTTTTTACTTTGGATTTTTATGGAAATAGATAAATAATTTTTATTACTTTTTAGCAAATATTTGTTTTTTAATATCCAAGTATATTTTTATTGCTACTATAAAAAATACATAAATTTCAAGTCTACCAAATAACATCCCTATGATTTCTACCCATAAAACAACAGGAGGAGCTGTAGCAGTCGTTATTCCTATAGAAAGTCCAACAGTCCCTAAAGCAGAAGCAAACTCAAATAAAGAGTCTTGTAAAGAATAACCATGAAAACATAAAACTAATGTTCCAATAAATAAGGTTATTATATAAATGTAAGCATAATTGGCAGCTTCCGTTATATGTATACTTTGTATAAATGTTTTTCCATCAGGTTTTATATAATAGTCTTCATTAACAAGATGATTAGATTTGAACTTTTTCCTTAATTCCCATAAAAAATTTTTAAGCATCAAATAAACCCTATATTGTTTCATACCTCCAGCTGTAGAATTTGTTCCTCCCCCTACTATCATTAAAATAATAAGTATAAGCATAGGAAATGAACCCCAGTTATTAAAAGATACTGTAGAAAAACCTGTAGTAGTCAATGCCGAAACTGTCTGAAATATTGCTATTCGTAAAACTTCTGAAGTCGATTCAAATAATAACTTTAAAGATGAAAAGGCTATTAATGGAATTGATATTCCTAGCAAAAACCAGCTAAATTTCCACTCACTCTGTTTAAAGAAATCTTTTATACTCTCTTTTTTTAATAAAAGCATGTTGGCAGCAAAATTTGTAGAACCTAGTATCATCAGTATTATCGTGATAAGTTCGATAGCAATACTATTATATTCACCAATACTATTATTAGTCATTCCAAAACCACCTGTTGAAACTGATGCGATTGAATTATTAATTGCATGAAACCAGTTCATTCCGAAAAATATATATAGTAGAGTTCCTGCTAAAATATATCCTGCATATATACTCATTATTAATCTTGATGACTTTAATAGATTGGGTAATAGCCTATCTGAATGACCTTCTGAATTATATAATCGTAATCCAAATGTTGCAGATAATGCTGAAACCATAACTAAAACTAGCCCTACTCCACCAAAAAACAGTGTAATACTTCTATGAAAAAGATATATATTTGGAGTTAAAAGAGGATTGATTACAGATAATCCTGTAGTAGTCCATCCGCTTACTGATTCAAAATATGCTTGAGTAAAATTAAGTTGTCCCGATAAAATCCATGGAATAGATGAAAATAAACAAGCAATTAACCAAGTAAAAACAACTATTACAGCATCTTGTGACAGTGACAGTTTATATTTTTGATTAATATCTATATTGCCTTTTAGAATATAACCTAAAATAATTGCTGTTAATGATGCTATTATAAAGTTTAATGCATATTTCATTTCTTCTGGAAATGCTAAGAGAATAATTAAAGGAATTAAAGTAATTAATCCTATAATCATAGTCAAAACTCCAACATATCCTAAAACTATTTTATATTCTTTAAGAAAAAAGTTTTTTTTCATTATTTTTCACTTCTTTCACTAATGAATTTAATAATTTGATTTTGAATTTTAGGTGAAGAGAGTATTATTAATTTATCTTGAGATAAAATCTTAGTGTCTCCTTTTGGAATTACGGTGTTAAACCCTCTTATTATACATACTATTATTGCTTCTTTTGGAAAGTCCATATTAGAAATTATTTTATTACAAATACTTGAATTTTCTTTTATAAAGATTTCCATTAAGCCAACTTGACCATTATCAAGTGGTATGTAATTTGAAATTTCTTCTACCGTAGCCATTTGTTCAATAATATTGGATGCAACATATGCAGAACTAATAACTGTATCTATCCCCAATTTTTTGAATATTTGAACATTTTTAGGATTTCCTACTATGGCAAAACTCTTTTTTATATTAAATTGTTTTTTTGCCAATTGACAAATAACTAAGTTATCTTCATCTTTTGGAGTTAGAGCAATAACAACATCGTATCCGTTTATGTCAGCTTCCTCTAGTATATAAGGTTCACTTCCGTCACCACAAACAACAGGAACTCCATAAGTTCTTGCTAAAAATTGGCAATAACTATGATCATCATGAATTATAACAACTTGATGCTTTTTCTCTAACAAAGATTTTGTTAAAAAGTCTGCTTTTTTCCATCCACCTACTATAAGTATTTTCACTTTGCTTCCTCCTTACTCATTTTGTAAAATATTTTTAAATTCATTTATTGCAAGTTCTGCAGGACGAATTATTTCAATATCAAGCCCTTTATAAACAATTTCTTTATCAAGATTGTATAACCTTGAAATTATTTTATTTACATTAAAATATTCTCTAGCAATTTCTGCAATCATTATATTTTTATTATCACTGTGAGTTGATAAAAGGAGTAAATCTGCATTTCTCAATTTTGCTTCTTCTAGAACTTCAATATCTGTTGCATCTCCTTTTATTTTGAATCCTGAGTAACTAAGCGGTAATTTATCCAATGCTTCCTCATCAATATCAATTACTATGACATCATTTCCTATTTCTGATAAACTTGCTGCAATATTTGACCCAAAATAACTACATCCGACTATTACTATATATTTATCTCTAATATTCATCTTTAATCTCCTTAGTTAAAAATATAATTCTTCTGATTTAAAAAAATATCCATACGTGGTTATTTTTTCTAAGTTTCTTATAGCAGGTCTATAGCTAGAATCTAATGCCAAAGAAGCTCTGTAATGTTGTATTGCCAGTTCCCTATCCCATTTGATTTCAGCAATAATTCCTAATAAATTATGAACCTTAGGCGAATTATTATTCAATGAAAATGCCTCATTTATATGTTTTTCTGCAGTTTCATAATCTGATTCCAAAATAGATTTTTTACATTGAGATATTAATATTTCAAATTCGTTTTCCATATATTTCACCATCCTTATATGAACATTATACTAAATAAGGTATAAAGATTTTGTGAAGATTGGACGTATTCAATTAAATTTTCATAAAGAAAAAGACTAGATAAATTCTAGTCTCATTCACTCTTTAATCGATATCCTACTCCAACCTCTGTAACTATATACTTAGGATTCGTAGTATCGGATTCAATCTTTTTTCTAATATTTGCCATAAAAACTCTGAGAGTCTGATTATCACTTTCCAAATAAGTGCCCCAAGTCTCTTTAATAAGGAATTTGTGCGTGAGAACTCTTCCAGAATGTTTCGAAAGAAGTTCAACAAGTTTATACTCTATAGGAGTTAGTTTAATTTCTACATTATCCACAAGTACTTGCCTTTTTTCATAATCTACTTTCAATCCATTAAATTCATAAAATTCAATATTTTCTGATTTATCTTGTTTATCACTCTTATTTCTAAAAGCTACTCGAATTCTTGCCAGTAGCTCTGGGATACTAAATGGTTTTGTTAAATAATCATCGGCTCCTTTATCTAAAGCATCTACCTTTTGCCTTTCATGCTCTCTTGCAGAAACTACTATAATTTTTATATTTAAATTTTCTTTTATTTTTTCTATTACTTCTAGTCCATCAATATCTGGTAATCCCAAATCTAAAATTATCATATCTGGATTATGAGAATATGCTAGAGCAATGCCTTCCTTTCCAAATTTTGTACTTATGTATCGATAACCTTGTGTTTCCATAGAGATTTCCAAAAATCTTGCGATAGGTTTGTCATCTTCAATTATCAAAATTAAAGGTTTAATATCCATTTTTTTCCCTTTCTACTGCTAACTCTAATTTGAATGTTGCACCATTATTACTATTGTTAAAAACACTTAATGATCCTCCATGTGCTTTTGCTATAGACTTGCATATTGCAAGCCCTAATCCTAAACCTCTTTTTTCTGCACTAGAGTTTTGACTACTCCTAAAGAATCTTTCAAATATGAAGTCTAATTCATTTTCTGGGATACCATACCCATTATCTGCTACCTCAAAAGAAACTATACTATTTTTCTTTTCTATTTTAAGAGTAATTTGTGAGTTTGCTGGAGTATATTTTACTGCATTTTCTATTAAATTAAATAATAATTGTACTATTAATATTATGTCAACTTTGATAAAAATATCTTCTTTTGGCATTTCAATAATAAATTTATGATTTTTTAAAAGTTCTCTTGTCCTATTTACAATTTCTGAAATAATATCTTCCAGTAATTCCAAATTCTTATTAATAGTTAAATTTCCTTCTTCTATTTTTGTCATACTTAAAATATTTTCTGAAGAGTTAATCAACCATTTAGCATCATCATAGATATTTTGTAAAAGTTCATTTTTTATATTTTCAGTTAAAACGCTATTATTGCTGATGATTGTAGAAACCGATCCTATTATACTGGTAAGGGGAGTTCTCAAATCATGTGAAATAGACCTCAATAAATTTGTTCTTAATCTCTCTTTTTCTATTTCCAAAGTAATATATTTTTGCTTTTCATAAATATTTTCTCTATCAATAGCCATTGCAATTAAATTGATGACTGCATCCAAACTACTTTGTTCATCTGACTTTAATATTTTTTTCTCCAGACAAGAAAGTCCTATAACTCCTAAGCAAATATTATTTTTCATAATAGGGATATAATATATAAAACTATCTTTTTCAAACTCACTTGGCTCAACAAAATTTTCGCTTAATTTAATTATCTTATTTATCCTATCTTTTTCTGAATTTATCTCAAATAAAATAACATTTTCATCATTTTCATAGGAATAAATAATTTCATCTTCTACCTCTTTTTTCTCATTGGTTATTGCAATTAATACACTTCTTTTAAAAATCTCACTTATATTTTTAGCAGAAAATTCTAATATCTCTTTTTTACTTTTAACTTGTAATAATCCTTTATTAAGGTTATAAAGAATTTGAATACTCTTTTCCCTTTCTAATGATTTATTTTTTTCTTTTTTAATTTTCGTTGTTTGAGTACTAGTTATAATAGCAACTATTAGCATAACTAAAAATGTCAAAGGATAATCTTCACGATAAGTTCTAAGGGAATAATATGGTTCTGTGAAAAAAAAATTGAATGACAAAACCCCGATAATAGAGCCTATTATCCCGAATATATATCCATCAGTAAATTTAGAAACAAATAATACTGCCAAAACAAATACAATTATTATATTGGATTCATGAAATCCTAAATTTCTAAAAATTACAGAAAAAAAAGTGAATACTGCAATAATTAAAACTGTTTTTATTATATTTTTTATATTCTCTTGCATAACTTATCCTTTCTAATTCAAATTTGTAGCTTATTTGAAATATAACATATTAAAAACTCTAAGACAAATATTTTATTTGTATATATCTAAATTTATCTATTTACAAATTAAACTCAACTTTTTTATTGACAATATAAGTAAATATCTTTAGAATGTTAGGGAGCTAACATATTTTAGGAGGATTTATGAATCATAAAAAAGCCATTGGCTTTGAAATAAGAACTATTTCAAACTTAATAAAGAGAAACCTTGAAAAATCTCCAACTAAAAAATACATTGATAATCTTACAGGAACCCATGGTTGGATAATAGGGTATTTATGTCACAATACTCACAAAGATATTTTTCAGAGGGATTTGGAGAATGAATTTTCTATTAGAAGGTCAACAGCTACAGGTATTCTTAAACTTATGGAAAAGAACGAATTAATTATTCGTGAACCTGTTCCTTCTGATGCAAGATTAAAAAAAATAGTATTAACTCAAAAAGCCCTTGATATACACGAATTAGTGAGAAAAGATATTAAACAGCTCGAAACACAGCTAATACAGGGGTTAAGCAATGATGAGGTAGAAGCGTTTTTTTCAATTATTGAAAAAATGAAAAAAAATATGGAATAAAATTTAGATGCACACAACAATTTAGTACGGAGGTTAAAATGATTAAAAAGTTATTTACAAGTGTCAGAGAATACAAAAAAGACTCTATTCTTTCGCCACTTTTTGTAATGTTAGAAATAGTCATGGAAGTTTTAATACCATTTTTAATGGCAAAACTCATTGATTATGGAATTGATAAAGGAAATTTACAAGTAGTTTTAAAAATTGGAACGTTCCTTATATTTTCTACAATATTTTCACTTATATTTGGTGCTCTCGCAGGAAAATTTGCAGCAGTTGCTTCATCTGGTTTTGCTAAAAATCTTAGACATGATATGTATTATTCTGTTCAAAATTTTTCTTTTGCAAATATCGATAAATTTTCAACACCAAGTATAGTTACAAGGCTTACTACAGATGTAACTAATGTTCAAAATGCTTATCAAATGATAATCAGAATAGCTGTTCGTAGTCCAGTTATGCTAGTATTTTCATTAATTATGGCTTTTACAGTAAATCAAAAAGTATCTCTTATTTTTTTAGTATTAATTCCTTTTTTAGGATTTAGTCTATTTTTTATAATTTCTAAAGTACATCCCACTTTCAAAAAAGTTTTTCAAACTTATGACAAATTAAATCGTGTAGTACAAGAAAATTTAAGAGCTATTAGAGTAGTAAAATCTTATGTTCGTGAAGACCACGAAAAAGAAAAATTTAATAATATTTCTGAAGATATCTATAAAAACTTTACTCGAGCAGAAAAAATATTGGCCTTTAATAGTCCTTTAATTCAATTTTCAATGTACACTTGTCTTCTTTTAATATCATGGTTTGGAGCAAGACTTATTGTTTCTCATAACATGACTACAGGTGAGCTTATGAGTCTTATTTTCTATTCTACACAAATATTAATGAGTCTTATGATGCTTTCAATGGTTTTCGTAATGATAACAATGGCACGTTCTTCTGCTGAAAGGATTTCCGAACTTCTTGATGAAAAAGTAGATTTAACTAATCCAGAAAACCCTGTCATGGAAGTAAAAAATGGAGATATTAGTTTTTCAAATGTTAATTTTAGCTATGCAAAAGATAAAAATAAATTATGTTTAAGTAATATAAACCTTCATATTAAATCTGGAGAAACTATTGGTATCATTGGTGGAACTGGTAGTTCTAAAACTAGTTTAGTTCAGCTAATTCCTCGCCTTTACGATTCTACAGAAGGAAGCGTTTCTGTAGGTGGAGTTGACGTTAAAAACTATGATTTAGAAACACTTCGTAACCAAGTTGCAATGGTACTTCAAAAAAATGTTTTATTTTCAGGTACAATTAAAGAGAATCTTTGTTGGGGAAATAGAAATGCAAGTGATGTAGATATAATTCACATGTGCCAATTAGCCCAAGCTCATGATTTTATTATGTCTTTCCCAAAAGGTTATGATACATATGTGGAACAAGGGGGAACAAATTTATCTGGCGGACAAAAACAACGTATTTGTATAGCCAGAGCTTTATTAAAAAATCCAAAAATATTGATTTTAGATGATTCTACAAGCGCTGTAGATACTAAAACTGATTCATTAATTAGAAATGCTTTCAGAACAGATTTACCAAATACCACAAAAATCATTATAGCTCAAAGAATCTCTTCTATCGAAGATTCTGATAAAATAATTGTAATGGATAATGGAAAAATTCATGGAATCGGAACTCATATAGAACTTCTAGAATCAAATTCAATTTATCAAGAAGTATATGATTCACAAGTAAAAGGAGGAATGCATAATGGATAGAGCTAGAGGTCCTATGAATAGACAAATTTTCCCAAAACAAAAACCAGACCCAGAAACTATAAAGCGTCTACTTTCTTATGTAAGCAAGGATTATAAAACTCCTTTTATATTTGTTCTCATATGCATAGTATTTAGTGCTATTGCTGGAATTATAGGTTCAATGTTTTTAAAAGTATTAATTGATAGCTATATTTCGCCACTTCTACTTGAGGCTAATCCTGTATTTAGCGGTTTGTTAAAAGCAATTTCAATAATGGCAGGTATCTATGTAATCGGAATTATATCCACATACTTTTACAATGTAACTATGGTCGTTATTGCCCAAGGAGTTCTTAAAAAAATAAGAGATGAAATGTTTGCTCATATGCAAGCACTACCTATAAAATATTTTGATACTCATACCCATGGAGATATTATGAGTTATTATACTAATGACGCAGATACTCTTAGACAAATGATTTCTCAAAGTATCCCACAAGTTCTATCATCAATAATAACAATAGTTACTGTTGTCATTGCAATGATAGCAACAAGTATTCATTTAACAATATTAGTTCTGATATTTGTTACATTTATGCTTTATACTACTAAAAAAATTGCTGGTAAAAGTGGAACTTATTTTGTTAAACAACAAGAATCTATTGGGAAATTAAATGGATTTATTGAAGAGATGATAAATGGACAAAAAGTAATAAAAGTTTTTTGCCATGAAGATGTTTCTAAAAAGGAATTTGACATTAAAAATAATGAGCTTTGTGAAAATGCTACAAGTGCCAATAAATATGCAAATATTCTTATGCCTATTATGGCAAATTTAGGTACTTTACAGTATGTTTTAATTGCAATAATTGGAGCAGCGTTAGCTATTAATGGAATTGGAGGATTAACTCTAGGAGGAATTGCAGCTTTTTTACAACTTAGTAGAAGTTTTACTATGCCAATAAGTCAAGTTTCTCAACAATTAAATGCTGTAGTCATGGCACTTGCAGGCGCCAAAAGAATATTTAGCTTAATGGACGAAACACCTGAGCAAGATGAAGGTTATGTAACTTTGGTTAATGCGAAATATAAAGATAACATTTTATCTGAAACTTCTGAACATACTGGAACTTGGGCATGGAAACATCCTCATAAGGACGGTTCTACTTCATACACTAAAGTTACTGGAGAAGTACATTTTGATGATGTAGATTTTGGATATAATGAAGAAAAAATGGTGCTTCATAATATATCTTTAACTGCTGAGCCTGGTTATAAGATTGCTTTTGTTGGTTCTACTGGTGCTGGGAAAACAACTATTACTAATCTAATTAATCGTTTTTATGATATTGCAGATGGGAAAATTCGTTATGATGGAATTAATATCAATAAAATCAAAAAAGATGATTTGCGTCACTCATTAGGAGTAGTGTTACAAGATACACATCTATTTACTGGAACTGTAATGGAAAATATTCGTTATGGAAAACTTAATGCTACTGATGAAGAAGTTTATTCAGCAGCAAAACTTGCAAATGCACATGATTTTATTTTAAGACTTCCTGAGGGCTACAATACAATGCTTACAGGTGACGGTGGCAGTCTTTCTCAAGGACAAAGACAATTGCTTTCTATAGCAAGAGATGCTGTTGCAGACCCTCCTGTAATGATACTGGATGAAGCTACTTCTAGTATTGACACTCGTACTGAAGCTATTGTCCAAAAAGGAATGGATAGTCTCATGAAAGGACGTACAGTCTTTGTTATTGCTCATAGATTATCTACCGTTAAAGACTCTGATATGATTATGGTTCTAGAACATGGGAAGATAATTGAATCGGGAAATCACAATGATTTAATAAAACAACAGGGTAAATATTATCAACTTTATACAGGTGCTTTCATAATGGAATAAAATCACAAGTGTTATAATTTGGAATTTAATTTTTAAATTACGACACTTTTATTTTTAAAAAATAATAATGGAAAAATATACAAATATATAGTATACTTCTTAAATAATGAAAATTAAAATTGAATTTTTAAGGAGAATAAAATGTATTTAAGTAAAAATTATGAAAGAAATCATCTAACTTATACTTGGAATATTCTTGAGGTTAGCAAAAAAGATAAGAAACTAATTGATATAATGGTAGAAATGGATGGCGTTGAATTCATTGGTTATGAAGAATTCAAACTTAATTTATCCTTATTAGAAAGAGGTCAATGGCTAGCAGTCTATACTGACTTAATAGGAATATGGTTTGGGGAAGACTCAAGAAATCAAATAGCCGAATTACTAATAGAATATGGAAATACATTTTAAATAACCCTCTAGTTTATATTCACCATAAACAATAGGGTAACCATTGATACTTCTACAAAAGATTAAAAAAAATTATAATTAAAATCGCTTAATACACATTTAACTTATATCCTTATATTTTTTAAATAACAAAACCTCTAAAATTCTAGAGGTTTTGCAAATTAAAAGGTATTTATTATAAGTCTATACTTATTTTTATTACAGCCTTACGAATTTTGCTTTTATTTTTATAATTACATCCTGGAGTATGAATATCATTTGGATAAAATACTGCAAAACTTCCTGGTGTCATAATAATTGAAACTTCATCAAGAGCAGACTCATAAAACATAATATCATTCGTTTCATTATACTCTTTATTTATCTTGTTTTCTCCTAAATCTGTAGCTACTTTTATTACCTCTTCACCCTCAAATAAATATTGAATATCAATATACTTTCTATGAACTTCTGGTTTTTTAGTTTCTTCAGGAGCAGTTTCATATTCAGAAATAGAAATATACATTTTTTCTCCCTTTAATTCATAACGACCATTTTCTTTTTTGTCCCATTCGCCTTCTTTTAAAGTCTTTAATCCCTCTAAAATTATTGCTGGATATTTTTTTTCATCTCCAATATTATTTATATTTCCAAAAATCATAATTTTGTACCTCCACTTTTTTCTCTTAACTCATATCTATTATAACTCAAAAATTAATTTTTTTCACTAATAAAGACTTGAATATTAAAAAGGTCTCTAAAAATTTTAGAGACCTTTTAACAAAACTATTTTACAGAAGTTTTGATTTCTTTTATAATATTTTCAGTAACTGTTAAGCCCCCAGAAGCTAAATACCAGTTTTCTAAATTTAAATTGATAATTTTTTTGTTTTTATAAGCTTTAGTAGATTTTATTAAGTTATTATCTAACGTTTCTTTCGCTGTAATTTTAGAATCAATTAATTTTGATCTATCCAAAACAAATAGATAATCTGGATTTTTACTTAAAATATATTCATAACTTACTTTATTTCCATGATTATCTACTGGAATATTTGTATCGGCAGATTTAAATCCGAATACAGAATATAACATATCAAATCTTGAGCCTTTTCCGTAAACACTTAAAGCATTTCCATTTACAAGTAAAAACATCGCATTATTGTTCGTAGTTTTCTTGTTTAAGGATTTAATAGATTTATCAATAGAAGCAAGCTTACCTTCTACAACAGACTTTTTATTAAAAATATCTCCAATTAGAAGAGAATTCTTTTTTAGGTCATTCATATATGTAGGTCCATCAACTGTTAAATAAATTGTTGGAGCTATTTTATTTAACTCTTTGTATACTTTTTCCTGTCTTCCAGAAATCAAAATTAAATCAGGTTTTAATTTAATAAGAGTTTCATAATTTGGTTCAAATAAAGTTCCAATATTTGTATATTTTTTATCATTGAATTTCTTCAAAGATTGTGGTAAGTTGTCTTTAACTACTCCTACTACATTTCCTCCAACAGCATCAACAATATCAAGTAAACCGTAATCAAATACTACAACTCTTTTGGGAACTCCATTTATTTGAGCTTGCCCCAACTCATGTTTAA
>JAGNSM010000154.1 GCA_017988045.1 Fusobacteriaceae bacterium | reverse complement strand
AAATTTTAATTATCTTTTTAATGAAGTTCCATTTGTTGCAATAACTTCTTTGTACCAATTAAAACTTTTCTTTTTATACCTATCTAATGTACCTGTTCCGTCATCATTTCTATCTACATAAATAAATCCATAACGCTTTCTAAGTTCAGCTGTAGACGCACTAACAAGGTCAATACATCCCCAAGTTGTGTAACCCATAACTTCTACCCCATCTTCTATTGCTTCAGCCACTTGAACTAGATGGTCATTTAGATATGTTATTCTATAATCATCATTTACTGTTTTATTCCCATTTTCATCAGTTATAAGTTCATCGAAGGCACCTAATCCATTTTCAACTATAAATAATGGTTTTTGGTATCTATCATATAAAAGATTCAGTATGTATCTTAATCCTTCTGGATCAATTTGCCATCCCCAATCAGAAGCTTTCAAATATGGATTTGGAACTCCACCAATAAGATTTCCTTTTCCTTTTAGATTTTTTTCAGGATCTGCTGTCGCACAAGAACTCATGTAGTAACTAAAAGATATAAAGTCTACTGTATGTTTTAAAATATCTTTATCCTCATCAGTTATGTTAAGTTTTATATCATTTTCTTTGAAGAATCTATTCATATATGTAGGATATTCTCCCCTTGCATGAACATCAGCAAAGAAAAGATTTTGTCTATCTTGCTCCATAGCCTTAAGAACATCAGCAGGCATTGAAGTTAATGGATAGTTTGGAACACCAAGAATCATACATCCTACTTGAAAATTTGGATTTATTTCATGAGCAATTTTAACTGCTAAAGCACTTGCAACAAGCTCATGATGCATTGCCTGATAAAGATTTTGTTTACTCAATTTTTCTTTTGGAGTCCAAATCCCAGCACTCATATATGGAAAATGTGTTGCTGAATTTATCTCGTTAAAAGTTAACCAATATTTTACTTTATCTTTATATCTTGTAAATACAGTTCTTGCATAATTTTCAAAAAATCCTATTAAATCTCTATTTACCCATCCATCATAGTTTTTTGCAAGGGCAAGAGGAGTTTCATAATGAGAAAGAGTTACAAGAGGTTCTATTCCATATTTAGCTAGTTCATCAAATACTCTGTCATAAAATTCTAATCCTTTTTCATTTGGTACTTTATCGTCTCCATTTGGGAATATTCTCGACCATGCAATTGAAAGTCTAAAAGTTTTGAATCCCATCTCAGCGAACATTTTTATATCTTCTTTATATCTATGATAAAAGTCTATTCCTATAAGTTTCATGTTATCTTCAGTAGGTTCATCTGTAACTGGACCCATTATACCTTTTGGCATAATATCTTGAGTAGAAAGTCCTTTTCCATCTTCATTGTATGCTCCCTCACATTGGTTCGCAGCAGTTGCTCCACCCCATAAAAAATTCTTAGGAAAACTCATTTCCATTAAAACCACTCCTTATTTTTGATATTTTAATATCATTCAATTTATAAAACACCTTATTAAAAGTATTTTAATATGTCGATTATACTATAATATTTAAGCTAAAGTCAATCAGTATTTTCTTGTGATATTTAAAAAATTAGTGTCAATATTAAAATAATACGTCATAGTTATTATTTCCCCTTATAACTTGTCTTTACAATAATTTTTTTCTCTACCTTTTTCCCTTGTAGGACATCAAACGCTGCTTTAACACCAAGGTACCCCATAAGTTGAGGATCTTGAACGACGACACCATTAATAGAACCTGTTGCTATTCCTTTTTCTATTTCTTTATTTATATCAAATCCAATAAGAAAAATTTTGCCAGATAGCTTATTATCAATTAAAGCTTTTTCTATTCCAATAGTCGCTGTTTCATTTGTAGTAAAAAATCCTGTTAACTTTGGTTTTTTAGCCAAAATTTCTAGTCCTTTTCGATAAGCTGAACCAATAGTTACTCCTCCGTATTCATCTACAATTACCTCAATATTTTTCTCTTTCATAACTTCTATAAAACCTTCTTCTCTCATTTCTGTAGAAGCATTTCCTACTTTGAATCTAATGAGTCCTACTTTACCATTAGTTCCAACAAGTTTTGCCAATTTTTCTCCTGCCAGCTTTCCTGCAGCAAAATTGTCTGTAGCAATAAAACTTTCATAATAATCACCATCTAATGAAGAATCTATTATAATTACTTTAATTCCACTTTTAATAGCCTTTTTTACTACAGGGATTAAAGCTGTTTTATGATTGGGAGCAAGAACTATAGCATCTACTTTTTTCTGTATAAAAGTTTCAACAAGCTTTATTTGAGAATCCGTATCTCCATCATTATTGGGTCCTCTATACTCTATTTTAACACCAAATTCTTTTTGAGCTTTTAATGCACCCATTTTGATTTCATTCCAAAAATCATGAGATGTTCCTTTAGGAATAACCGCAATATTATAGGTCTTTGAATATGTTGCCCAGCACAAAACAACATTTAACATTATTAAAATTATAATTTTTTTCATGGATAACTCTTCCTTTCTTATGACTCATTCAAATTCTTTAAAGTTATTTGATAGAAATAATTTTTATTCATCGAATATATACTGTGTACTTTATAAAAATACTCTAATTTTTTTGATGAAAGTATATTCAAATCAAGAAATATATGCTAGAATGAATTATTAGAAAAATTATTTAAAAGGAGACTTTATGAGCTTAATAATTTGGAATGATTCATTAATTACTGGAATTGATATGATAGATGCACAGCATAAAATACTTATTAATAAAGTCAATAAGTTACAGTCATGTATACAAAATGAAAATTCTTTTGATAACTTATCCATATTATTAGATGAATTGCTGGAATATACTATATATCATTTTGAGATGGAAGAAGAGCTCTTTAATAATTCTAAATATTCAGAGAAAGATTCTCACCTAAAAGAACACGATACTTTCAGTAGTTATATAAAAGGATTTTTAGATATTAAAAATAGAGACAATATTTTAGAAGCAAAAAACTTATTAAAATATTTGAATAATTGGATTGTCTATCATATCAAAGAAGTCGATATGAAATATGTTCCTTTTCTTAAAGAAAAAATGGAAAATAATTAAAAAATAAATTTGTTCACAAAACTGTCACAATTAAATAGTAAGATAATTTTGTATTCTTTAATTGAATACACCCAATTTTGCCAAAGTCCCCTTAAACTTTGGCAACCCTTAAAAAGTTACCTTATTATCATAATAAAAATGCAGTTCTTATCCCCTTAAGAAACTGCATTTTTTATTACAAAAAAATTAAAGAACCATATTGTGGGATATGGTTCTAAGGGTATAAGCATTTTATATTAATTTAAGTGGGGGGCTAAGCAGTTTTAATTTCATTAAACTTCTTTTCAATAAGTGTATTATTCATAAGTATTTCATCGTATTGTTCTTCCAAAAATTTAAAGAATTCATTTCTCTCATTTTCATTAAATTCTTTATATGCTCTAGCTCTAAATCTTCCATATACTTCCAATAATTTAGTATAATTAATCTTTACCATAAATATTCCTCCTTTTATTATTAATAATTCAGTTGCATTTCAGAACTGATAAACTATATATTTAGTTTTTCCTATTTTTTATATTGCTATTTTTAAAAAGAGAATATAAATAAGCTGACAAATACTACTAAAATTAAAACTTCACCATTCATATTAATCACTTCCATTTCTCTAAAATTTATTTTCTATATTGCAATTATACACTATTTTTTACATATTTCAAATATATTGTTTTTAATTTATATATATACACTATAAATGATTTTTAGAATTATTGCTACCTATAACTTTATTATATTTTTTATAAAAATAAAGAAAATCAGTCATGTTTAGCTGTTACAAATAAAAAAAGGATAATTTCCACCCTTAGGGAAAATATCCTTTTAATTTTAAACTATTTATTATTTACTTTTGACCCAGCCCACTCAAAAAGTTGAAGTCCATTTTCTTGGCATTCATTATTAAGAGTATAAATCCATGACCAATGTCCATTATATTCATAAGCTTGACCATTTGCATCTTTATAAAGACCTGAAGTATCTTTTACGTTGCTAAATATAGAAATATGAATATCTTTTGCTCCTGCCTTCGCAAGTCTTTGGAAAGTAGGTAATTCATTAATCATAGGCTCTACTACAGAATCATTTATAGCTAAAGTAAACCACATTGGAATATCTTTTATTCTATTAATCATTTCATCTGTAATAAACTTATCTGTATATGGTTCACAAACTGGATATGCTGCAGAAAAATATTTTGGATTATTAAATAATAGCCTCATTGTCATAAATCCACCGTTAGAGCATCCTCCAACAATTATTTTACTTTCATCAATATCAGGATTGTTTTTTACAAAATCTTTGATTAAAGACATTAATACATTATCATATTTTGATGTACCATCAAACTTGCCAATATCTCCAGACCCGTTATCCATCCAGAATGTTGGAGCTTGTGGAACTAGTACATAAGCGTTATTTAACATTTTTTGAGTTTCATCAGAAACTAATGCTGTAACTTTATTTCCTAATAAAGCAATACTTGTATCTGTTCCCCCTTCACCCATTCCATGTAACCAAATTACTAAAGGATTTTTTCTACTGTCTTTTTTGGGAGAAAAATGAGCATAATTAAGAGTAGTACTGTCTGCTGTATATTTTCCAGTTTTAAACTTATCTGCTTCTGGCATAATTCTTTCTGTATATTTTGTATCAATAGAAATTTTTGTAATAGAATTTTTATCTGATTTTAATGATTGCCCATTTTCTAAAGAAATTGTTAAATAATATGGATTTGCCCAATCATTAAGCCCTTTTGGGATATCATATAAAAAAGGTGAGCCTTCAGAAGGA
>JAGNSM010000153.1 GCA_017988045.1 Fusobacteriaceae bacterium | reverse complement strand
TTTAGCTAGTTCTGACATAGGCGACAATGCAGGAGAAATGTTTACTACAAAATCCTTCTGATGTTTCTCGATGTAATCTACAAAAGAAGGACAACAAGAAGTTGTAACTAAAGTTTCGGCAGTCTCAATAAACTCTGCTTCTTCCTTTGCAACCATGTCAGCTCCTATAGCAGCTTCATGTATTGAGCTAAATCCTATGTCCAATAATGCTTTTTTAATTTGACCTATTTGAACTTTAGGGCCAAATTGTGCAACTATTGATGGAGCATAAATTACTTTGAGTTTTGTATTGTTTTTTAATTGAGTAATTACATTTAATAATGCTGATGGAGTTTCAATAGCTCCAAAAGGACAGGCAACATAACATGCAGCACAGTTAACACACTTTTCTCTATCAATTTCAGCTGCATTATTTTCATCACTTTTTATGGCATTCACGTAACATGCTCTTTCACAAGGTCTTTCTAGCTTTACTATCGCAAAGTAATTGCAAGCTTTCGCACATAATCCACATCCAACGCAAAGTTCAAAATTTATTTTAGCTCTTCCATGTTCTATGTCAATAGCACCCTTGGGACAGACTGTTCTACAAGAATGAGCAACACAATTTCTGCATAAATCAGTAGCATAATATTTTCCAGAAGGACATGCATCACAAGCTTCTTTTATAACTTGTAAAAATTTATCAGTTGAAGAGTAATCGTTTCCTTCTAGAAAATCTTCTATTTTATCTGCTAGTTCAAATAATTCAAAATCTTTAGTTTTGTCATAATCTAATCCCAAATAAAGCTTAATTCTTTGTTTCAAAACTTCTCTTTCATGATAAAGGGAAGTTCTATATGTAGGATGAGGGCCGGGAAGTATTGTTTTATTTAATTTGGCTAACTCAGATTTTAAATTATCATTTAAATGTAATTTTGCTAATTTAATCAAAGTTTGTCTTCTAAGTTTCATTGCTTCATTAAATACAAAATTTCTCATTTTCCTGCTCCTTCCACTACTTTATCTATAATTAGTTTTCTTAAGCTTTCTGGCGTCATATTTCCAAAGAATTCATCATTTATTTTAACAACTGGAGGCGTGAAGTTCCCTTGACAAGCAGAAAAGCATGTAGCATATTCAATGACTATTTTACTTTTCAAATCATTTTCAAGTAGTTCAAGAGATTCTATTAAGGTAGAAGCTCCCATTAAATGGCAAGTTGTTCCAACACATATTTTTACGTTCATAATTCTCCTTTTATGATAATTTTTTAATTAACAGTATTCCAAAATTACTTTTTTCCCCAGTCTTTCCAAGTTTGAAGACATCTCTCTAATAAGATTTGACCTTATAGACATTTCAAAGGGTAATGCTGGATTGTGATAAAATACATTTACTTTTCTTCCAATTAATATTGAGACTTCTTCACACTCTCTTATAATCAAGAACATTTTTTCAGCACCATTTGCATTTGCCAATGGATTACATTGCAAATCGTACATATCTTTTCTACAGTTAGCGAGCATTTTATTAAAAGCCTGAATAGTAAGAACTCCTTCTGTAACAATATCTACACCTTTCATTTCTCCGTGAGGAGGCAGTCCTAAGTCTCTGTTGGCACTTATATCTATTTTGACTTCTTCACCAACAATTTTAGAGATGATATTTCCTGTTGTTCCTCCACAAATTATCTTTTTACCTTCAAATTCTATAAATTTTTTAGCATATTCATTATCAGTTCTGGGATCTAAAGGTGGTCCTGTAAAAATCATTACTTTTGGCTTTTCTATGAGTTTTATCCCAACAAGGGTGGCGTCATCACCTGGTTCAAAGCCGTAATAACTATCTGTAAGCTCAATTAAATTGTCTACAATTTCTTTTAAATCATTAGTCTTTCTATACAAACCAAATAGATATTCTTCAATATTATCAACACCCCATCCAAAGTTGAGCAAATTTCCCAATCCAGCATGAACTACCCCGTCAGACATTACAAATATGAAATCTTCTTTTTCCATAATAAATTCATATTTCTTGATAGATTTTTCATTTAATAATATTTCGGTATAGTTAGCTTTATGAATCTCCCCATTTTTAAAAATAATAGCTCGCGGATTATCGTAGTTTACAATTTTGGTTCTACCGTCATTAAAGATTTGAATTATTGTAAAAGTTGCATAAGCAATATCTCTCACTTTACAAACAGGTAAAGTTTTAGTTATTGTATACACCACCTCTTCAATATCCACACCTTTTTCTATCATTGTAGTTATTATTTCAGTAGAAAGTATTGCTAAAATACTGGCTTTTATTCCACTTCCTAGTCCATCTGATAAAACCATAATCTTTGAATCTTCAGTACTACCCGATTGAAAGTTATCTCCACAAACTTCTTCTCCAATATGATTTAGACTTTTATTATAAAAAACTGCTGATTTCATTTTATCTAACCCTCTTTTTTTAGTATATTTAAAAGTTTACCAACTGTAGCCTTTGTTTCTGCTGTTGTTTCTCCCAATAAAGACGCAACTTCTTGAACTACTTTCATTTGTTTCTCAACTATTTTTTGAACATCATCTGTTATTTTGAGCTTAAGCTCTTGTATTTCTTTGTCTTGAGGAGTCACATTATGAAATATTTTGGCAATTAAGCCTTGATCTTCTATTTTAAAAGTTACTTCTGAAAAGGTTAATCCAGTTTCTTCTCTTTCTTTTACTCCACGGATACAGTCAGTTTCACCTACGAGTATTCTTATGAAATCTTCAATATCAGTAAAAAAATCAGTTACTTTTCTTCCTAGAATATCAACTTTTTCTAGATTAAAGTACTTTGCAAAAGCTGGATTTACAATTTGAATCTCAAGATTCTCATTAATTACTAATAATCCATTGGGATCATAATCCCAAATTATTTCCCAAACATTTTTATTCATTATTAACCTCCAAGTTTGACTGCCTAATATATGGTAGTATTTCTGTTTCTAGTCTTTCATCAATATTATTGGGACTCAAATTTTTAAAGATTTTATCATCAACTTTAATGATAACTCCATGTTTACAATTATCCAAACAAAATGAGCCTTTCAAATTGATATTAATATCTAGATTTTTTTCCGATATGTGTTGTTTTAATCGTTCAATAATTTTTTCTGATCCTTTTACAAAACAAGCACTTCCTATACAGACGTACAAATCAGTCATTTTAATATTCTCCTTTTTAATATAGTGAATTTTATAACTAGTGTGTTTAAAAAAATTTACTAACAATATATTTAATATAATAGCACTTTGTTAATTATATGTAAACACCAAGAAAATAATATTTTTAAAATGAATTTCTAGAAATTTTTACTATTCAAATGTTAAAAATCCTTTGAAATATCTCAGATTAGGCTGAATTATTTCTCTAAAGACTTATATTTATTAAATTAAAATATTATTTAATTTATATTTTTATTGAGAAGCTCATAATGTTAAAGATTCTCTGTTCAATTTTTGAAATGATTTTCAAAAATAAATAGGCTATAATAAATATAGATAGATAATTAATTTATAAAAAGAGATGATGACAATGAATATAAAATTGGATATATTTGAGCTAAAAAGTGGAATGGTTTTAGCAGAAGACATATATGATAGAGATGGAAGACTTCTTTTGCCCAAAAATACTATAGTTTCTAACGATATTCTTAATATATTAATCAATACTTCATATAAAAAACATATCTATATTAATGTTGGACAAAATTTTGTTAATATAAAACCTATTATTGAATTTCCTAATGGTGAACAGCAAGAAATTAATCATGAGGATATAAAACTGCCTGAAGATAACGAACGAATAATTATCCATGAAAAATTTCAAGAAATGCACGATACTATAAGAAGTAGTTTTGATAAATTAAGCTTAAACAATACGAGTGAAGAAGTAAAAAAAGAGCTTGAAAATACCGTTACTGAAATAGAAAACAATTTAACAATTAATGCTGCATTATTAAATGAAATTCTTGATGTTAAGGCTATTGACGAATATTTATACAATCATAGCCTAAACGTCTCAGTCATCTCTAGTCTTATAGGGAAATGGATGAATCTTAGTCACAAAGATTTGAACGCATTAATCTTGGCAGGACTTGTTCATGATATTGGAAAACTACGGATTAATCCTTTAGTTCTGAATAAAGCTGGAAGATTGTCTGAAGAAGAGTTTGAAGAGATAAAAAAACATCCTGTTTATACTCATAAAATGTTAACTGAATTAGGCTATAAAAACTTTGATATTATTAGGGCTGTGACACTTCATCATGAAAAAGAAGATGGTTCTGGGTACCCTTTAGGATTAACAGGTGATAAAATCCCTCTTTATGCAAAAATTCTTGCAATTGCAGATATTTTTGATGCTATGACTTCCAATAGAGTATATAAGGAAAGAGTTTCACCCTTTAAAGTTTTAGAAATGTTTCAAAATCAGACTTTTGGACAGCTAGATTATTTAATTGTAATTACTTTTATAAAAAAGTTCTTAGAATACTATGTTGGTTCTGAAGTTGTTCTCAGTAATAATCAAAAAGCAAAGATTATATCTCTTAATATATTTGAAATTACAAAGCCACTTTTAGTTACCTTTGATGGAGAATTTATTGATATAAGTAAGAATCGTAATGTGAAAATCATTGATTTTTCGGAAAAATTTTATAAAATTTAACTGAATTTCTCTAAATTCTATTATTTACTCTACTTGTGCATTTCTTTGATTAAATTAGTAATAGAACCGCAACTTATGCAGTTGCATCGCATAAGCGTGACGCTTAACCCTTTGTAAATCAAAGAAAAATAAAACTCTTATTTTCTATAATTCGATCCAACGTAAGGTTGGTGCGGTGTGCTGCA
>JAGNSM010000056.1:12871-14487 GCA_017988045.1 Fusobacteriaceae bacterium | reverse complement strand
GCAAAGTAATAAGCAATCATGCAAAGAGTTGTTTCAATAATTCCAAGGAAAAGATAAGACCTTAAAAAAAGTTTGGAATCAATAAGCTTTTCTGTTCTTTTTCGAGGGGGCTTATTCATTATTCCAGGTTCGGCTTTTTCCACTCCCAATGCTAAAGCAGGAATCAAATCAGTTCCAAGGTCAATGGCAAGAATTTGCATAACAGTAAGAGGTAGAGGGATTTTTAGCATAACAAATAATATAAAAGGAATAAGCTCTGGAACATTACTTGAAAAAATATAAGTAACAAATCTTCTGATATTAGCATAAACAGCTCTTCCCTCTTCAATAGCATAGACTATACTGGCAAAATTTCCATCCAAAACAATCATACTAGCAGCTTCTTTGGCAGCAGCACTGGCATCATTTCCCATGGCAATTCCAATATCTGCACTTTTAAGAGCTATTGCGTCATTAACTCCATCGCCTGTTACAGCAACGACCTCTCCCATCTCTTTGGCACAGGTAGCTATTCTCATTTTTTGAATAGGTTCCATTCTGGAAAATATAACAGGTTTATCACTAGCTAAAAGTTTTTTTAACTGACTATCTTCCATTGCAGAAAGTTCCATTCCATTTATTATATTACAGTTATCAAGTTTATCAATAAGTCCAATATTATAGGCAATGGCTCTTGCAGTAAGTCCATAATCTCCCGTTATCATAAAAATTTTTATTCCAGCTTTTTTACACTCTTTCACAGCAGCGGGAACTTCTGCTCTATGAGGGTCAATCATACCTGTTATCCCCACAAAAATCAAATCTTTTTCAGCTTCTTCTTTTTCTGTGATACTTTCTTGTCCAGTATCCAATTTTTTATAGGCAAAAGCTAAAACTCTCAATCCCTCTGAAGCAAATTTATCATTAAGATTTTTAATATTTTCTTTATCATTAGGAGTTAACTCTCTTATTCTATCGTTTTCTGCGATAAATTTACATTTATCAACAGTTTCTAAAGGAGCTCCCTTAGTAAAAATAAATTTGTTTCCAGTTTCACTTTCACTTTCGGTGGACATCATTTTTCGTATAGATTCAAAGGGAAAATGATAAGTCCTCTTATTTGAATTTTTTAATGTAGAAATATCAATTCCTAATTTAACAGCTAATACAAGAAGGGCAGCTTCTGTAGGGTCTCCAGAGATATTCCAGTTATCTTTGTCACTTTTAGGGCTTATTAAAGTTGAATTATTACATAAAACAGCCACATTAAAAAAAGTTTTGAAAATCTCTTGGGAAATCAAAGATTTTTTATCAATAATTTCACCTTTTTCGTTAGTAAAATTCCCGAGAGGATTGTAGTTTTCACCACTAATATTAAAAATTTGATTATTTATAAAAAGTTTGCAAACATTAATTTTGTTGGTAGTGAGAGTTCCTGTTTTGTCTGTACAAATCACACTGGCAGAACCAAGAGTTTCAACAGAAGAAAGCTCTTTTATAAGGACATTCCGTTTAGCCATTCTTGTGACTCCCATGGCAAGTGCTAAGGATAAGGTAGGTAGAAGCCCTTCAGGAATATTGGCAACAGTAATCCCTATGGTAAAAATAAAAGCACCTATATATGATAAGCCGCCTAA
>JAGNSM010000056.1:0-12771 GCA_017988045.1 Fusobacteriaceae bacterium | reverse complement strand
GGCATATCAACACCCGGAATAAAGCAAAGTCCTCCTCCAACCCATAAAAGTATTGCAAAAAGAGAAAGCATATTTTTTAAAAATTTGATTATTTGAGATGTTTCTTTCTTTTTTTTTAGAACATTTTTTCCAGTTTCTTTTATTCTTTTAAGGCTTTCATCTGTAGAAAGTCCATTAATACTGGTTTCTAGTTCTCCAAAAATAGATTCTTTAGAAATACTTGAAAACCCGATAGTTCCAGTTTTCTCTTCTTTAGCTATTAAATCAAAAATTTCTTTTGAATTAGAAGCGCTATTAATCATTATAGTAATGTCTTCTTTTTTGAATAAATTTAGAGTTTTAGCCATTATTTGAAGATGAGTTGCAGGTTCCTTGGAAGGTGTTATGAAAATAAATATAATGTGGCAGATTTTACCTTTTTCAAACTCCACACCATTTTTTACAAAACAAAATTTTAATATAGGTTTTTCAATCTTTTCAAATCTAGCATGAGGAATAGCAAATCCTTCTTTGATAACAAAGGAACATTCATTTCCTCTAGCTTCAATTTTATTTATTAAAATATTTCTTTCAATTTTAGCGTTATTTTCTATTTCAATAAATTTTGGAAAAACTTTTTCATAAATTTCAAATTTATTTTTAACATTATCTAATAAAAATACATCATCCATACTTAAAAAATCAGTTATTTTCATTTTGTTTTCCCTCCTAATCCAACATATCCTAAAAAAATCTTCTACCTTGTATTTACCTTAGAAAAATAAGTTTCCTTTGTTTTTAAGTAACAAAATGCTGTATAATCAACTCGAGTATAATAGTTTTTCAATGTTATTCTAAAATGAGATAAAAAGTAAATATAAATATATATTTTAATTTTGATGAAATTTCTATGTAGAAATTAATATATTTGAAGCTTTTTTCTTTAAAGTATCAGAAATATGTGGTAGAATAGTGAAAGGTTAAAACAAAGGATGAAGGTGAGAAGGTTTGGCAAATATATTAAAAGAAACAAGTCAATTAATTGATTTTAAAGGAAGAATTTTTGTAATTAACACACTGTTGCTAAGTATTATATTTATGACTATAAATTTTTTTGGAGTTGTCAGATATAATATTGTTAACATTGAAAACTATTTGGAAAATAACCAACAAATAAGAGTGTTACTAAAAGAAGGAGTTTCTCCTGAAACAGTTAAGCTCTTTGAAGAAGAGTTAAGTAAGGATCCTAAAATAGCATTTCATGCATTTGGAGCTAAGGAATTAACAATTAAGTCTCTAGAAAACAGAATAAATCTAGATATAACTGAAAATAATGCATTGAGAGATCATATGGCTATATTTTTTGGTGATGTAGATAGTATATCTGAGGTAGAGGTTTATATAGATAAATTAAGTAAAAGAGAGTTTACTGAAAGAGTACTTTTTAATAAAGAGTTATTTGAAAAAATATTGAATACAAAGAAAACATTTGAATATATTAGAAAAGGGACAATGAATTTCTTTATAGTTCCATTGTATTTTTTAGTATTTTTGGTATTTAGACTTAATTTTGTTAATTATGAAGAAGAGATATTTCATAAATATCTAAATAAGAAAAATAATTTTATGGCAATATTACCTTACTATCTTAAAAAAGTAATTAACATATTGCTTGCTTGGTGTATTTCTTATACGATATTTTCGATTTTTTATACAAAAGTAGAGAGTTTATTATTTGTGTTAAATCCAAATATAAACTTTGTGTTATTTGAAAATTTACCTAAAATAACATTTATTATTCCAATAATTGTTTCTACAGTTTTAATGCTATTTGCTAGTCTTTTTATAAAAAAAGGAGGAAGTAAAAGATGAAAAGAGTTGTAATTTTACTACTTTTTTTAACTTTTATTCTATTTCCAGCAACAGATGTTAATAAACTAAAAACAAAGGCGCAAACAATAGATAAAAATATTAAGAAAAATCAAGAAAATATAACTGTTGCAAAGAAAAAAGAAAGTGAAACATCTAGGCAAATAACGATTTTAGATGCAGAGTTAAAAGAACTTAAAGAAAATTATTATGAAATTGAAGAAAGATTGCAAAAAGCAAAATTAAATTTACAATACACTGAAAAAAATATAGTTTTTATTAATCAAGAAATTAGTTCATCAAATAGATATTTTTCAGAAACTATAGCTAAATATAATGATTATTTGTTTACTTCTAAAAAATCGTTTTTCTTGGAAGATTATGATATGAATGCTTATTTTGATATAGAGAATATGAAATCAATATTTGGAAATGTAGTTACTACTCTTGATAACATTAATACAGTAAAAAAAGATGTTAGTGCAACAAGAGTAAAAATCTCTAATGAAAAAACTCAAGTAGAATCTCTTATGGCAGAGTTAGCAGCTAAACAAAAAGAGATTGAAGCTGTAAAAGTCGAGAAAGATAGGCTTGTAGAAAAACTTAAAAAAGATCAAGTTAGTTATGGAAATGAAATAAGTAAGCTTAAAAAAGAAAAAGCTGCTTTAGAAAAGCAAATAGTAGCAATAATTAAAGCACAAACAAAAGCTAAGACAAAGCCTAAAACGAAGGTTAAGAAAACTACAGTTACAGTTAAGAAAAAAGACCCTAAAACGGGGAAAATAACTACTACAAAAGAAGTTAAAACAGAAAATGTCGTAGTTCAAGAGAATTATTCAACTAGTGAAATAATAAAAAATGTAGGCTATTTATCAAGACCTGTTGATGGTAGTGTAAAATATAACTTTGGGCAAATGAAATCAGGAGAAGTTTCTTCTAGTGCTATGGAAATCAAGGCAAAACTAGGACAAAGAATTAGTGCAGCAGGAGATGGAGAAGTAATTTTTGCAGGGTCATTAACTAATCTTGGAAATGTAGTTATTATCAATCACGGTTATGGGCTTACTTCTACTTATGGAAACCTGATTAGCGTTTATGTTGGTAAAGGGACAAATGTAAAAAAAGGGCAACAAATAGGAGTTTTAGGATTATCATCAGATAGGGAACCAGTACTTTATTTTGAAACAAGAATAAGTTCAAAAGCTGTTGATCCAAGAACTTTCCTAAATTAGAATTTATGTATAGCTGGTTAATTATAGATACTGAGGTGTAAAATATGAAAAATGCAGTTGTTATCTACAATAAAACAAAACCACATGCTCTTAGCTTTTATAAAGAAACTAGGGAGTATTTGATAGAAAAAAATATAGAGATATTAGAAAGTAAAGATATAGAAAAAGCAGATTTTATGATAGTTATTGGTGGAGATGGAACTCTACTGGCAGCAAGTAAGAGAATAATTGATAGAAATATCCCTGTAGTAGCGGTAAATTTGGGGAGTTTAGGATTTCTTACTGAAGTTAGAAAAGAAGAAGCTTTTCATACAATAGATAGGTTCATGAGAGGTGATTATTATTGTGATAAGAGAAGTTTTTTAGAAATCGCTCTTAATAACGAAAAATATTACGCTTTAAATGAAGTAGTTCTATCTAAAGGTGGACTTAATATGAGAATGGCATCTGTCAATCTTTATGCTAATGATGTTTTTGTGACGAACTATAAGGCTGATGGAGTTATTGTTTCTACTCCAACAGGTTCAACAGCATATTCTTTGTCAGCAGGTGGTCCAATAATGACACCCAATCTAAATGCAATAGCAATAACGCCAATAGCACCCCATACTTTGAGTGCTAGACCCATTATTGTTGATGGTAGCACAAAACTAAGTTTTGAATCTATAGACAAAGATAGAGAGCTTCATCTTATTTTAGATGGACAGGTAAATCTAACTATGAACGAACAGGATTCTTTGGAAATAAAAATGTCTGAAAAGGCTTTATACCTAGTTAAACCTGAAGAGAGAGATTATTATCAAGTTTTGAGAGAGAAACTTAAATGGGGAGATAATTTATGCTAAGAGAGTTAACAATTGAAAATTTAGCGATTATTGAAAAACTTGATGTGGAATTTGAAAACTCTCTAGTTACCCTTACAGGAGAAACAGGAGCAGGGAAATCTATAATTCTTAATGGAATAAATCTACTTATTGGTGAGAAGGCTTTTACGGAAATGATAAGAGACGGAGAAGATTACTTATTGGCTCAAGGAGTTTTTGAAGTAAATGAGACTCAGACAGCTACTCTTATTGAAATGGGAATAGAGGTAGAAGAAGGAGAACTTATTGTTCAAAGGCGTTTTGAGAAAAGTGGAAAAGGGAAGGCTTTTGTTAATGGTAGAAGAGTTCCTTTAGGAGCCTTAAAAGAGATAATGGGGACTTTAGTAGACCTTGTAGGTCAGCATAGTCATCAATTACTGCTTGACTCAAAATATCACATTACTCTTATTGATAGATTCTTGGATAATGATGGACAAAATTTGAAAAAAGAAATAGAAGAGATTGTTCAAAATTATCATAAAATTCATAAAGAGATTATTAATATTGAAGAGATAAAAAAAGAATTTAGTGATAAAAAAGAGTTGTATGAATTTCAATTACAAGATATTGAAAATCTGAAGCTAAAAGATGGCGAAGACGAAGAACTAGAAGAAGAATATAAAAAACTTTTTAATGCAGGAAAAATTACAGAGAATTTAGGAAACTCTTTAATGATGCTTAAAGAGGGAGAAATAAATACTTTGAGTATTCTGTCCAATGCAAAAAAGAATTTGGATTATATATCTAAATATGGAAAAGAATATGAAGAGTTAGCAGAAAGAATAGATAAAATCTACTATGATATACAAGATTTATCAGATTTAGTTGATGATTCATTAAGTGATGTTGAAAGTGATGACCATAGACTTAATATTATTGTAGATAGACTTGATAAAATAAATTCTCTTAAAAAAAAATATGGTATTTCTATTAAAGACATATTAAGATATAAAGAGGAGATAAGTGAAAAATTAAGTAAATTAGATTCAAATAGTTTTGAAGAGGAAAAATTAAAAAAACTCCTAGATAAAGTGCTTCTGGATTATAATAATAAAGCAGAAAAACTAACAGAATCTAGAAAAAAAGTTTCCCAAAATATAGAAGTGATGCTTCAAGCAGAATTGTCAGATTTGAATATGGCTTCAGCCAAGTTTAAAGTCTCTTTTTTGAAAGAGGAAAAAGTAAGTAAAAATGGTAAAGATAGTATAGAGTTCCTTATAGCAACCAATGTAGGACAAGATTATAAAACTCTTACTAAAATTGCATCTGGTGGAGAAGTTAGTAGGATAATGCTAGCTTTAAAAACAATATTTTCAAAAGTTGATAATATCCCTATACTAATATTTGATGAAATAGATATAGGTGTTGGAGGAGAAACAGTAAGAAAAATTGCTGGAAAATTAAAAGAGATTGGGAAACATGCCCAAGTCATATGTATAACACATTCTCCACAAATAGCAGCAAAAGCTACTCAACAGTTTTATATCGAAAAAAATGTTGTAGCCAATACTACAGTAACAACTGTAAGAGAGCTTAATCAGGAAGAAAGAGTTAGAGAAATTGGAAGAATGTTAGCAGGAGAGAATATTACTGATACAGTTTTAAGTCATGCACTTGAACTTTTAAAGGAGGATTAATATGCCCAGAATACTTTATGAAAAAATTGTTTGTGAAGCTATTAAAGAAACATCTAAAAAACTTTTTGGTAGAGTACCAAAAATTACGAAAACAGGAGAAACAAAATCTCCTATTGCAGTTGAATCCTTTAACGTTATTTTAGGTATAGTGGGAGATATAACAGGGCAAATCATTTTTAATTTTAAAGGTGAATCTCCGAGAAAAATTGTATCAAAACTATTAAATAGAGAAATCTTTGATGAAGAAGAACTTCAAATAAGTGGAATAGCGGAATTTGCAAATATATTGTCAGGGAATGCTATAACGGAACTCTTTGAAGAAACACAGGGGAAAATAGATATTACCCCTCCATCTATTATAATGGGAAACCATGTTGTACTTTCTACTGTAATTCATGATATCTCTGAATTCGTTTTGGAATATGAAGAAATTGGAGAAATAGTCATGTATATTGCTATTAAAGAAAAGGAAGAAAAAAACTAGGGAGGGTTAAGGATGAATGTTGAATATATAAATCCATTTACGCAAGCGACTTTTGATGTATTAACTATGTTTGGGACCTTTGATCCGAAACTTGGAAAACCTTTTGTAAAAGATGATGCGCTAATTAGTGTAGGTGTAGTAGTAGTGGTAGGAATTATAGGAGAAGTAAAAGGGCAAGTAGCATATAGTTTTAGTGAAGAAACCGCAAAAATGATTGCATCTACTATGATGATGGGAATGCCTGTAGATACTTTTGATGAAATGGCAAAATCGGCAGTTTCAGAACTGTCAAATATGATAAGTGGAAATGCAAGTACTGCAATTGCAGCAAAAGGTTTTGTAATAGATATAGCACCTCCTACATTAATTACAGGAGAAAATATGAGATTAGCTACAAATGTTAAAAAAAGTTTGGTAGTTCCAGTATCAACAACAGCTGGAAACATAGATATTTGGGTATCATTGGAGTAATTAATGAATAATATTGAGTTGATAGAAACATATTTAGATAATGTGAAAAAAACTGGAGTATCAGATTCAGTTTTTTTGGCGTATAAGAATGATTTGGATACTTTAAAAGATTTTCTGGGAGAAAATTCTATTATTTTAATGAGTAAAAGCTCAATTATGGATTATATAAATTTCTTGAGAGATAATTTTACTAATAATACAGTTGTTAGAAAATTGAATAGTTTTAAAAACTTTTATAAAATTTTGGCTCAAGAGAAAAAAGTAGATTCAGGACTTTTAGAAGATTTGAAAAATTTTAAACAAGAGTTTAGCATACCAGAAGTACTTACAGAAGATGAACTTGAGATGTTATTCAGAGCTTGTGAGCCTACAGAAAAAGGGAAAAGAGATATTCTTGTGATTAAGCTTCTTTTGAAAACAGGAATGCAGCTAAATGGAGCTTTAGAACTGAAAACTGAGGATGTAACAGAAGAGAGTATAGCTTTTGAAAAAAATAATAAAAAGTATCTTGTCAAGGTAGATGAAGAGCTAAAAGGCTTTATAGTAACATATAAAAATAGCAGTATTTGTGGAGATAAAAAATTATTTGATGGATTATCTAGACAAAATTTTTTTGCTAGAGTAAAAAAATATCAAAGAGAAGCTGGAATAGATAGAGAAATAAATCCAGCAATGCTTAGAAATACTGCAATGTATAGTTTCATTGAAGAGGGAACGACAATGAGAGAATTAAAAGAAAGATTGGATTATGTAAATATAGGAATGAGTGGTATTTATAAGATTAGAAATAAATCCGATATTAAAAAAGTGTATAAAAAAATCGGAATAGGAGACTGGGATGTTTCAGAATTTAATTAATAACTTGGGAAGTGAATATGAGCCTTTTAAAAAAGTGTTTAGAACGGGGAAATTAGTAGATGCCTTTGAGGAACTTAATAAGATTGAGGACGAAAAAAGTGATTTGCTTAAAGCCTTTGTTTTGATACTATTAAAAAAAACTAAAAGAGCTTTAGAATACCTGAATAGAATTAGTATCGATGAGATTTTTTTTATAGAAAAAGATATTTATTATGAATTGATTGGATTTTGTTATAATGAAGAAAAAAATAAGTTAGAAGCTACTAGGTATTACTTAAAGGCCTTAGAGTTTAATTCATTAAATTTTTATGCAAGATACAATCTTACTAATATTTATTTGGAAAAAAAGGATTATAAAAATGCTTCTATTAATTTATTAAAATTAATAGAAATGGAACCAGAAGATCAAACATTAAAACTAAACTTAGAAAGAATACAAAAATTCATTTAAAGCTGATTTAAAAGTAAAAAATACTGTCATTTTTATGAGTAAAATTTGGAAAAATCTTGGAATTGAAAGTTTTTTTAGATTTCTTGTTAAATTTTGAAATGACACTATCAATTCTTTTAAGGTCAGCCTTTTTTTTAAGTTGTCAAAGTTTTTATACTATGGTAAAATATTCTGTAAAATAGAAATAAAAGGAGATTAAATGAAATCAGGATTCGTAGCAATGGTTGGAAGGCCAAATGTTGGAAAATCTACTCTAACAAATAGATTATGTGAAGAAAAAGTTGCAATAGTTTCAGATAAAGCAGGGACTACAAGAGATAGTATAAAAGGGATTTTAACTAAGGGAGAAACGCAATATGTGTTTATAGATACTCCTGGGATTCATAAACCAAAACATCTTTTGGGAGAACATATGACTGGGATAGCCATAAGAACTCTTAAAGAAGTAGACTGTATTCTTTTTATTTTAGATGGAACTCAAGAGATTAGTACAGGAGATCAATTTGTAATGGAAAGAATTCTTGAAGCAGGAAATACTCCAAGAATTGCAGTTATTAATAAAAGTGATCTTTTTAGTGATGAAGAATATGCAGCAAAATTAGCTGAAGTTAAAGAAAAATTAGGTGAATTTAATGATGTTGTTATGTTATCTTCACAATTTGGTTTTGGTGTAGACAGATTATTAAATAGTATTAAGCCATTTATGACAGATGAATTTTGGTATTATCCTGATGATATGTATACAGATATGCCTGTTTACAAAATAATAGGTGAGATTGTAAGAGAAAAAATTCTAGAAAGAACACAAGATGAAATTCCTCATTCAATAGCTATTGAGATAATTAATGTAAGTAGAAGAGAAGAAGGAAAAAAAGATAAATATGATGTGAATATTTATGTTGAAAGAAATTCACAAAAGGGTATAGTTATAGGAAAAGATGGGAAACTTCTTAAAGAGATTGGAACAGAAGCGAGAAAAGATATTGAAAGATTGTTGGATAGAACAATATATCTTAATCTTTGGGTAAAAGTTAAAGATAAATGGAGAAAGAAAAAACCATTCTTAAAAGAGATGGGTTATTTTATGGATGAAGAATAAATAGTTTTTATAGGCAGATATTTTATATCTGTCTTTTATAATACCCAATAATAAATCAAAGGAGCGCATATGAAAATTGAGAAGAAGTATATAAATGCTATGGGAATAAGCTTAATTACAGTAGTAATTTATACGATTTTTAATAATACAGAAGGGATGATAAAATTTGTAAAGGGAATTTTTAGTCCATTTATGGTTTTTATTATAGGAGCAGTAATAGCTTTTTTATTAAATCCCTTACTGAATATTCTAGAAAAAAAGGTAAAATTAAATAGAAATACGTCAGTAGCATTAATTTATACAGGATTAATTGCAGTACTAATAATGTTTATTGTAATAATTGTGCCTCAAATATTTGTTAATATTACAGATTTAGTTAAAAAAATTCCAAGTTTCTTATCTGATTTGGAAAAATTATTGTCAAATATAGTATATAAGATTAATGAAAGAGCTCCCTTTTTAAATCTCTCTTTTGATAAAACTCATATGGATGCGATAAATAATTATATGATTGCTATGGGAGAAAATACATTAAAAGTAATTGGACAAAATTTATTAAGTTTCACTTATGTAATTATTGAGTTTTTTATAGGATTCATTATGTCTATTTTTTTTCTAAGGGAAAAAGAGTATTTTAAAAATCTCATAGAAGAAGTCATAAGAGTAAATTTACCTAAGGAAAAAAGTGATAAAATAAATTTTATAGGTAAAAAACTTTATGAAGTATTTTTAGGGTATCTTCATGGGAAAACGATAGAATCATTATTGATTGGATTTATTGCCTTTATAGGACTTCTTTATTTTAAAGTACCCTATGCAGTACTCTTGTGGATTTTTATAACTTGTACAAATTTCATACCTTATTTTGGACCTTTTTTAGGAATGATAGCAACAGTTATTATAACAGCATTTGTTTTTCCTCACAAAATAATTTATATAGTAATTTTTCTTGTAGTTCTTCAACAGATAGATTCATGGTACTTTGAGCCTAAAATAATAGGAAACAAGTTAAACCTTAAAATGTTTTGGGGAATAGCAGCAGTAACTGTTGGAGGAACAATAGCAGGTCCAATAGGAATTGTGGTTTCAGCACCACTTGCATCTTTTATAAAAACAATGTATCAAATAAAAAAGAATGAGGTTGAAAAAATAGAAAATGATGTTTAGAATAGAGTGTTTTAGCACTCTTTTTTTTCTAAAAAATATTGTTGACTAGATTAATAAAATATGTTAACATTAATCATAGTAAATCTATCGGAAAAAAGAATTTGACTTTATAAAATCTCTGTGGTAATATTTATCATAACCTAGTTTAGTAATGGGAGAAGGAGTAAAAATGATATCGACAAAGTCAAAATACGGAATAAGAGCATTGTTATATATGGGAATTAAAGGTGAAGACGCAAAGATTTCTATTAAAGAAATAGCTGAAGAAGAAGATATTTCAGGAAGATATTTGGAACAAATATTTTCTATACTAAAACAAGGAAGTATAGTTAAAAGTGTTAAAGGTGCTTCTGGAGGTTATGTTTTGTCTAAGGATCCAAAAGAAATTTTGGTGAAAGAGTTAATAGAACTTTTGGAAAAAGACGTTTATTGTGAAATTGATGATAAATCAGAAATAGGAAGTATCGAGCATAGCTTAAATGAAGTATTATGGAAAGAGTACAATAATAAGTTAGCAAGTTTTTTTGGAAGTTTGACTTTAGCAAATTTAATTAGTAAACATAAAGAAAGTAAAAACATAATGTATTATATTTAGGAGGGGTAAATATGGCAATAGTTAATAGCATTTTGGATTTGGTTGGGAAAACACCTGTAGTAAAGTTAGGAAAAGCAAATAATACAGGAGCAGAAATTTATGTAAAAGTAGAATCTTTTAACCCAGGTGGAAGTGTAAAAGATAGAATATCTAAAAATATGATTTTGGATGCAGAAGAAAAAGGAATTATAAATAAAGATACAGTACTTATTGAGCCGACATCAGGAAATACAGGAGTAGGACTTGCAATGGTAGCAGCAGCAAAAGGATATAGATTAATCCTTGTAATGCCTGATACAATGAGTATAGAAAGAAGAGCATTAGTTCAAGCTTATGGGGCTGAGCTAGTTTTAACAGAAGGAAAACTTGGAATGAAAGGTGCAATAGCTAAAGCTAATGAACTTAAAGAAGAGTATAAAAATGCAGTTATTTTACAACAATTTGAAAATCCAGCAAATCCAGAAACACATAGAAAAACAACAGCTCTTGAGATAATAGAAGATTTTGGAAAAGACCTTGATGTATTTGTAACAGGAATAGGAACAGGTGGAAGTATTACTGGAACTGGAGAAGTACTAAAAGCTAATAATCCTAATATCAAAATAATAGCAGTAGAGCCTAAAGCGTCACCAGTATTATCTGGAGGACAACCGGGACCACATAGAATACAAGGAATAGGAGCAGGATTTGTTCCAAAAGTATTAAATACAAACGTATATGATGAAATAATTCAAATAGAAAATGAAGTAGCTTTTGAAGGGGCTAGAAATTTAGCAAGAACTGAAGGAATCTTAGTAGGAATCTCTTCAGGAGCAGCTTTCCAAGCTGGGCTAGAAGTAGCAAGAAGACCAGAAAATGCAGGTAAAAAAATACTTGTATTCTTAATGGATACAGGAGAAAGATACCTTTCTACAGGAATATTTAACGAACCTGAACAAGCATAGTATATAAAAAACAGCCATTGTCCAATGGCTGTTTTTTATATGGTTTCATAAATTTTAATTTGAGTAGCACTTTTTTTGGAATATCTTATAGTGATAAGAAGATTATCTTTCTGAAAATTAAGCTCTTCTCCTTCTTTAGAGAAATATAGTTTCATTAAGAATTGGGTAGAAGCAAATTCTCTTTCTAGGAAATTAGGCTTTTTTATACTTTTTAATACATTTGAAAGCATATGTTCTAGTTCAATAGGATTGGAAAAATTTCCTTGGAATTCAGTAAGAAGTTTGTAGTGACTCTTTTTATTCAGAAATTGTTCAAGAACATCTTCAAATACTTTTTTTTGTTTTTTAGATTCACTAGCAGCTTTCTGAATAAAAATTTCTATTTCAGTTTTTAGATGATTATTAAGACTGTTATAAATCAAATCATAAAGTCTTTTGTAATCATTTATTTTGACTGAAACAAGAGAAATAAGATAATTAGCAAGTTTTATTTTTTCCTCAGAATTTTTATCTGTTAATTTAAAATTTAAGCCAGTAACTTTACTATTTTTAAAGTCATTTCTTTTAGATTTTTCAAAATCTAAAACATAGTCAGTAGTGCTATCTATATCATATTTAATTTTCTTTAGAATATTACGCTCAAAATCGTAAAATCTTTCATACTCGTTAAATCCTAAAGAGTTTTTAAACTCATCAAGAGTTACAATAAATTCTCTTTTTTCTAAGTTTTTAATCATAAAAGAGTAATAAAAATTCTTAGTAAAATTTTCTTGAAATAACAAAGTATTCTTTAAATTAAGAATTTTAAAATCATTTTTCTCTAAAAGAGCATCTTCTAAAAAAGGATTCAAATGAAATTCTATTAAATCATTATTAATTAAATAGTAACTAATAGGTAATAAAGTTCCTCTACTTTCATGAAGAATATAACTAATTCCCTTTTTAACAAATCTATCTAAAAAAGCATCCATGTCATTTTTTAATTTTGGAAGGTCTAGTTCATCAATTTCATAGATGGTTTTCTTTTTACCGAGAAAATCTCTTATAATTTTTTGAAGCAGTATCTTTTCTACTTTTGTATATTTAGGAATAAAATCAACAAATAAACTCATAAATACCCCT
>JAGNSM010000152.1 GCA_017988045.1 Fusobacteriaceae bacterium | reverse complement strand
GGAAATTTAGGAGAATCATCTTGTGAGGTAGAAAAGAACAATTTTTGTCCTGTATGCGGAAAACAAGGTACTCTTGTTAAAAATATTACAGTAAAGAATATGGTACTTAACGAGTTAGTGGAACAAATCGGTGATAACGATTATTATTTATGTATGAATGAGGAATGTGATATTACTTACTACAATACGAAATCTAATATTAAGGTTAATAAACAACAGGTTAAAGTCCCAATATGGTTTAAGAAAGATGCAGATCCGAAGTATGCTTGTTATTGCAACGAAGTTACAGAAGAACAGGTAATTGAAACAGTTGTAAAGCATGGCGCGAAAACCGTAAAAGAAGTAAATGCCATCACGGGAGCAATGAAAAATTCTAATTGTAAAGAAAACAATCCGTTGGGAGTATGTTGTCATAAGATTATTCAGGAAGCTATCGATAAAGGCTTAACCATGAAATGATTTGAGTTGATATGTTCCCGAGAACTATAAAATCGTTGATATGTTTCCAAATACCGTGAAAAGCGCTAAAAAACAGTTGACCTGTTCCCAAGAACGCTGACATCAATAATGGCAACTCGGGCCATGTAGAGACGGTGGTTTTGGTGACAAAATCACATAATAGTTAGTGTGGAAATACTTGAAATATAAGAAAAAATCAAGTGTAGGAAAGCCGATTTTTCCTGAAAATTAATTTGTTTTTTTTATTTCTAAATGTTATAATAAAAATAAAAAATAATTATGTATTGATAAGGAGTTGATTGCGATTGATATTTTGATTTACACTAACGAATTAAATAATGAGATAATACCACAGTGGATTAATGAGATATACTTGGAGTATAATATTAAATGTGAAATATATCCGAACATTGATTTAAATGATACTGAAGGATTTTTGCCATTTAAAATATTATTTGAAGATACTAACATCAATGAAATTAAAGGTAAGTATTTGTTATCTGGCTTTGAGTTTTATGTTTATGATAATGATGATAATATGGCTGAAGTACTAAGAGATGATAGCGGAGAAGATATAGAAAAATATAGAAACAAAATAATTGACGCTAAAAAAAATATAATGTTTTCTTTTGATGAAGAATCAGACCCAATAGAAGGAGTATTTTCTTACATTGCTATTAGAATGTTAGCAAAATTATTGAATGGAGTAATATATGATACTTACAGAGGAATATATTTTGATAGTAATGAATTTAATGTTATTGAAAATGATAAAATAGATGATATGATTTTAGAATATTCTGAAAATGGTGATTTAATAATCCATGAATTTGAAGCATGGGATTAAATAAAAAAATCAAGACTGAAAATTAGTCTTGATCTTTTTGTGTGATACACAGTACCTGTTGAGTATGAGAGCTTGTAAAAAATCAATTTGATAAAGGAATATGATATGGAAAATAATAGAAATAGACAACCTAATGTAAAAGAAAGAACTCTTATAAATAGAATAAAACGCCATTTTAAAAGATATGGGGGGATTTCTATTGTAGATTTTCCTCACTATGAAGAAGTTGAAAAAGTTATTGGATGGAATAAAGCTTTAGATATAGCAATGGAAGAACTTAAAAATAATAAATTAACTAAGGAAGAACTAATAACCGAACTACAAAATGAGTATATAAAAAATGGAAAAATAACAAGAGACTCATTTAAGTATACAAGGCAGGTAGAAAAAATATTTGGCTCATGGAATAAAGCATTGCAAGAGAGCTTGGGAATATCTAAAAAAATAATATTCACAAAAGAAGAACTGATTACGATGATTCAGCAGCAATATTACAAGGATAAAAAGATATCAGCAAAGGCTTTTAAATATGCACACCAAGTAATGAGAGAATTCGGGTCATGGTCAAAAGGAATGGAAGAAGCATTGAGTTTCCATAATTTTGAAAGACGAGAATATACAAGAGAAGAGATCATTGAAGGAATACGAAAGGAATATAAAGAAAATCCTAATTTGAAAGCAAAAACAACAAAGTTTTATCGACAATCAGTAAAGCACTTTGGGAGTTGGAATGAGGCGCTTAGAATTTCTATAGGAAAGACAAATAAAATAAAAATTACAAAAGAAGAAGTTGTTGGAGCAATGAAGGTAGAATATGAAAAAAACGGAGAAATATATGGAGAAAGATTTAAATATTACTTCCATGCAATAAAGTATTTTGAAACATGGAACAATGCTATGATGGAAGTATTTGGATTTGTTAATATGAAAACACACACAAAAGAAGAATTAGTTAAAATGATACAAGATATACACAAAAAAGATGGATATATTACAGTCAAAAATTTTAATCACGTTAACCAAGTAAAAAAATATTTCAAATCATGGGGTGATGCATTAGAATATGCAATAGGAAAGCCTAATGTTCATAAATTAACAAAAGAAGAAGTAATAATGAAAATGCGAGAACAATATGAGCGTGATGGTGTAATTACATATAATACATTTAAACATATGAGTGCAGTAGAAAAATATTTTGGAAAATGGTCAATTGCAATGGAAGAAGTTTTAGGAATTAGAAGCAGGGTATCATATACTAAAGATGAATTGATAGAAATGATGCGAGAACAATACAACAAAGATGGAGAAATATCAAAGGATGCATTTAAATTTGCTCATCAAGCGACTATAAAATTTGGTTCGTGGACAAATGCTTTAAAAATCGCTATTGGAATAGACAGAAGTTATAAAATATTTACAAAAGAAGAACTTATAAATATGTTGAAAGATGAATACATGAAAAATGGGAAAGTGACATCAAAAACATTTAAATATAATCAACAAGTAAAAGCGAGATTTGGAAGTTGGTCAAAGGCAATGGAAGAGATTTTCAATAACATTTAGTAAACAAAGATTAGAATGGAGATTGCTATGAATGAGAATCAGGAGAAAATTAATAAGGAAATAGAAGAGGAAAAACGGTATATTGCAGTTGAAAAGAATATAAGTAAAAGAATTATGAGTAAAGAAGTCAATATTGAAGATAGAATTGAAGATTCTATCACTTTTGGAGAAAGAGTTTCTGATAATGTTGCAAAATTTGGTGGTAGTTGGAAGTTTATTATAAGTTTTGGCGTTATGATGTTAATATGGATTTTATTGAATACAATTTTACTACGAAGACCCACGTTTGATCCGTACCCATTTATACTATTAAATCTTGTATTATCATGTTTAGCGTCGATACAAGCACCAATTATAATGATGAGCCAAAATAGACAAGAATATAAAGATAGAAAGAGATCAGAAAATGACTATAAAGTAAATATTAAAGCAGAAGAAGAAATTAAATTATTACATGAGAAAATAGATCATCTTTTAAATGAACAAATAAACATAAGAGAAGAAATAAATAAAATAAATAAATAATAAAAAAGAAAAAGGGCTAATATTAGTGACAAATGATATTCTGTGTTATAATAAATTGTAATAAAATAATAATGTTAACTAACTTTAGGGAGAGTGAATGCTATGAGAAAACTTTTGTTAACAATTTTTGTATTACTAAATTCAGTAATAGGATTTTCAAATGAAAGTAAAATAACCTTATATAATAAAGCTAAAACAGAAAAATTAGTATATGAGAAAGTTGAAGTTTCTTTGCTAGAAAAAGCATTGGAAGGCTCAACATATAAACTAAAATCATATACAAAGGGTAAATTTCAAATATTACCAAAAGAAATGAAAAACAAAATAATAATTGAAGGTAAAGATGGACAGATTTCAGGATTTGCAGGAGTTAATAGATTTTTCGCATTATATTCTAATACAACATATCTAGATAAAACAGGGTCAACACGTATGGCTGGTAGTGAAACTGCAATGAAATTTGAAGATGAGTATCTAAAAGCTTTATCAACAATAGAAAAAGTAACCGTAAAAGGTAATAACTTAATAATTGAAACAGAAAATGGAAAACTAACATATAAAAAAATGTAATATGAAAAATAAAAAGATCAAGACTGAAAATTAGTTTTGATCTTTTTCAATTATAAAATAAAATTAAGTAAATATTTTAATAATATGATACAATTAAATTCTAAAAATTAATGGTTAGGAGGAATTTAAAATGGAAAAAGGAAACTTAGAAGTGGGAACGGGAAAATCATATTTTGATGGTGGCTTATTAGAGCTTATACTTTTAGTAATTTTAGGAAGTGTAATAACGATAGTAACTTTAGGAATATGTGCTCCTTGGGCAATTTGTTTAATATATAAATGGGAAGTTGAGCACACGGTTGTCGAGGGGAGAAGACTTAAGTTTACAGGAACAGCATTAGGATTATTTGGAAGCTGGATTAAATTACTTTTATTGATAGTAGTAACCCTTGGTATTTATTCTTTTTGGGCAATTATTTTCATGATAAAGTGGAAATCTAAAAATACTGCATTTGCTTAGGAGATAAAATACTGAAACTATCAAAATCCTATAGAAGGTAAGAGTATTATAAATTTAAATACATATAAAGAAATGAAAAAAAATATAGTTATATCATTTTTATATTTCATCATTATGTAAAAAGAAATAAATATAAGTAAAGAAAAAAAGAAGTGCATTGCATAGAAAAATGCAAAAATTGGGGTTTCATGAGAACTACGGATTATTCCATATAGCTCAAAACCTGCAACCAATGTTAAAAATGCCATGAGCATCATAACAAAAACATAATAAATTTTTTTCATATTTTCTCCTTTTTCTTAATTTATATCATATAGAAGATTATAAATCAATAGGACTTAGTATCAAAATAAAAAGCTTCAAAAAACATTTGACTTTGCATAAGTAATGTAATACAATATAAGTGTCAAAAGCCTTATTAGTTAAGGAAACGATGAAGTAAGTAAACAAAGCCTTATTCGTT
>JAGNSM010000055.1 GCA_017988045.1 Fusobacteriaceae bacterium | reverse complement strand
ACTCCTTATGAAAATGTAAAATTGATAATTTTAAATCTTAAGATTTTATACTTGGGCTACTCGCCCAAACCCAGCCAGCAACGGTTGCTGGACACCGTATTAAAAATATATTTAATTTTAATAATTTTTTAGCTAACTTCGATGTAAGACTAGAAAAAAATTCTAAAAAATTGAACTCAATTTTATTTGCGTCCAACGTCAGGTTGGCGCGAGGTGGCTGCGTAAGCCACGACTTTAAAAAATTAATTTTCCCTAAGCTCTAATTTTCAATACAATTTTAACTGATTATCTTTTTTATCACTGAGCTTTAAGGATAAAAAATCTTTATCCAAGAAAAAACTATCTAAATACTTCCCTTTAATTGTAATAAAAAATTTGGCTCTTTTAAGAACTAATCCCATTTTTTTGAGAGCTTCAAAATCTAAAATAGAATTATTTCTGTATTGTACAATTTTCCAAGCAGATTGAGTTCCAATTCCTGGAACTCTGAGTAAGATTTCAAGAGAAGCAGTTGTGATTTCTACAGGAAAGTGCTCTAAATTATTGATAGCCCAAGATACTTTGGGGTCATAGGCATCATCCAAAAAAGGCCTGTTCTCCGTAAGAATTTCGTCAGCCTTAAATCCATAAAAACGAAGTAGCCAGTCAGCTTGATAAAGTCTGTGTTCTCGTAGTAAAGGTGGAGCAGTAATTACAGCAGGGAGCTTATTATCCTTATTAACTGGGATATAAGCAGAGTAATAAACTCTTTTTAAAGATAATTTATTATAAAGATTTTCCGACAATTTTAGAATCTGCCTATCTGAATCTGGAGTTGCTCCGATAATCATTTGGGTAGTCTGCCCTGCTGGCATGAAATTCTCAACTTTTTTATATTGCTTTTTTTCTTCTACCACGTAATCATACTCTTCTCCAATATATTTCATGGGAGTAAGAATGCTGTCTCTGTTTTTTTCGGGTGCTAAAAACTTTAATGAAGCTTCTGAAGGGAGTTCAATATTTACACTCATTCTGTCTACATATCTCCCTGTTTCTCTAATAAGTTCTTTAGAAGCACCAGGAATTGCTTTCATATGAATATACCCATTAAATCCTTTTTCGAGTCTAAGCTTTTTGGCTATATTAAGAAGCATCTCTTGAGTGTTGTCCTCAGTATTGAGAATTCCGCTACTCAAAAAAAGACCTTCAATGTAATTTCTTCTATAAAAATTCATGGTCAAGTCTACAACTTCATCCACTGTAAATGCGACTCTTTCTACATCATTACTTCTTCTGTTCATACAGTATGCACAATCGTAAATACAGTAGTTGGTTAAAAGTATCTTGAGAAGAGAAACACACCTTCCATCAGAAGCCCATGCATGACAAATTCCCGAGGAAAGAGCATTTCCTAAGCCACCATTACTATTTCTTTCTGTACCTGAAGTAGAGCAAGAAACATCATATTTTGCTGCGTCAGATAATACTGCTAATTTTTCAAGGGTTGTCATTTTAACACTTCCAATTTTAAAAAGATTATATATTGTATTTTACGATTTTTTACGGAAATTTACAACTGTTTTTTTAAGATTAATAAAATCAATGTTTAAGATATATAAAAAACTGTTGACAACTATTTTTTTAATTGTTATTATAATTTAAATAAATTTTAAGAAAAGGAGTATACCCATGAGAAGAGTAGCAAAACTTTGGTGGTGGACAATTGAATATCCTAAGCAAATGAATAGAATGCTAACCTTCACAATGAATTAGATGGTATACGCATTAATTTTGTATTAAATTAATTTGCTTATATAAAGTCTGTTCCCAGTGAACAGACTTTTTTTTATACATTTTAATAATTGTATCATTGTATTAATACAAAATTTATAAAAAAAGGGGCACATGCAATGTGCCCCTACAATAATTATTAACTGTTAATTAATAACTATTAACTATTTTAGGGGGATTTTATGAATAAAAAGATTTTAGTTCCTGTATATGAAACATTTATCGCAGATATGGAAACACCAATTTCAATATTTCAAAAATATGTAGGAGAAGAACTTGGATTTCTTCTTGAAAGTAAAGATTTGAAAGACGCAAGTAAAGGAAGATATTCGTTTATAAGTAAAAATCCATTTGATAGATTAAGTTATTTGGATAAAGACATAATGGTAGATGGGAAAAAAGTTGAAACAGAGCTTAAATTTATGGAGTATTTTCAAGAAAAATTAAGAAATTTTCAAGTAAAAAATCCTGATAAACTTCCATTTGTCGGTGGAGCCTATGGAACAATGGCATATGATATTATAAGAGAGTTTGAAGATATTCCAGATAATAATCCAGATGAACTAAGAGTTCCTGATTCTGATATGTTCTTTGTAAAAGAAGGAGTTATTTATGACCATTTTCACGAAAAAATAACTATAGTGGTTCTTGCGGAAGAAAATGATGTGGAAGAGGCGAAAAATAGATTAGTTGAGATAAAAAAAGAGATATTTGAAAGTTCTGTAAAAATAAGTTTTCCTGAAAAAAATGTAGGGAAAAAACCTGTAAATGCTAATACTACTAGAGCAGAATATGTAGAAATGGTTAATAAGGCTAAAAAATATATAGTTGAAGGAGATATATTTCAAGTGGTTCTTTCACAAAGATGGGTTATGGAACAGGATTTGCACCCTTTTGAAGTATATAGAGTTCTTCGTTCTACAAATCCTTCTCCGTACTTATTCTACTTTAATTTTGGAGATTATAAAGTAGCTGGAAGTTCTCCGGAAATGCTTGTGGAGATAAAAGAGGGACATATAAAAAATTGTCCAATAGCTGGTACAAGAAAAAGAGGAAAAGATAGAGAAGAAGATATAAAAATAGCGAAAGAATTGATGGATGACCCAAAAGAAAGAGCAGAACATGTCATGCTAGTTGACCTTGCTCGTAACGATATGGGAAGAGTAGCGAAGGTAGGAAGTGTAGAAGTAACAGAGTTTATGGAAGTTCAAAATTATTCGCACGTTATGCATATAGTTAGTTTGGTAGAAGGAGAAAAGGCAGAAAAAGAAACGCCCTTTTCAGTATTAGGTTCATTTTTACCGGCAGGAACTCTTTCGGGAGCACCCAAAATAAGAGCAATGGAGATAATAGATGAACTTGAAAAAACTAAAAGAGGAGTGTATGGAGGAGCTGTTGGATATTTCTCTTTTGACGGGAATATGGATACGTGCATAGCCATAAGAACTATGGTAATAAAAGACAATAAAATTAATATGCAAGCAGGGGCTGGAATAACAATTAATTCTGATCCAAATGCAGAATATGACGAATGTTTGAATAAAGTGAAAGTGCTTATAGAAGCTTTAGGAGGGGACTATGATTCTTTTAATAGATAATTATGATTCATTTACTTTTAATGTTTATCAATACTTGGCAAATTTTGGTGACGAAGTAAAAGTAGTGAGAAACGATAAAATCACAATAGATGAAATTAAAGAGCTAAATCCTGACAAAATAGTTCTATCTCCCGGGCCAAAAGCTCCTAAAGATGCAGGAATTTGTATAGATGTAATAAAAAGTTTTTATAAAATTAAGCCAATACTTGGAATATGTCTTGGACATCAAGCTATAGGTGAAGCTTTTGGTGCCACCGTGTCATATGCAAAAGAGGTTTGTCACGGAGTAGATTCAAATATAACAATAACCGGTGGGAAACTATTTGAAGGAATCCCAAGAGTGACTAAGGTCGCAAGGTATCATTCTCTTGCAATAATAGAAGATACTTTATCCAATGAGTTTGATATAAATGCAAAAACAGAGGACGGCGAGATAATGGCTATTGAACACAAAGAGTATCCGTTGTTTGGGTTACAGTTTCATCCTGAGTCTATTTATACTCCTGAGGGGATGAAGATGATAGAGAATTTTATAAAATTATAAATAGAAAAATAGTTCTTAGGGCTCTGCCCTAAAACCCGTAAGTGTAGGACGCTTAACCCCTTAACTTATGAAACTGCTTTACAATTAACAAAACTAAAAAAAGTTTGTAGTAATAAATGAATACTAATCAAAATATATAAAATATTGTTATTAATATTGCTAGCGTTTAAAGATTTATCTGTGATATCTATATCTAAAAAGTTTTTTAACATTGATAAAGCGAGTTTTGCATTATGTGAGGGTGTCCAGCAACCTTTGCTGGTCGGGTTTGGGCAGACAGCCCAAGGTCTTAAATAATATTACAAAGTAGAATTGTAGGAGGGTAGAATGAAAAAGTATATAGAAAAACTTATAAATAGAGAAGATTTGACAGAAGAAGAGATGGTAGAAGCTATGGACAGCATAATGGAAGGAAAAGTAAGTGAAATCGAGCTTTCAAGCTTCCTTACAAGCCTTAAAATGAAAGGCGAAACCATAGATGAAATAACAGGTGGAGCCCGTGTTATGAGAGCGAAGGCTAGTTCAATAACAACAGCTCACAATTATACAGTAGATACTTGCGGTACAGGGGGAGACGGACTACATACTTATAATATTTCTACTACAGTAGCATTTATTTTGGCAGCAGCAGAAGTTCCTGTTGTAAAACATGGAAATCGTTCAGTATCAAGTAAAAGCGGTTCGGCAGATGTACTAGAAGCCCTTGGAGTAAATATAGGATTAAACCCTCAAGAAGTACAAGAATGTGTTGATAAAGTGGGAATAGGATTTTTGTTTGCACCAACATTTCACGGAGCTATGAAATATGCTGGGCCAGTAAGAAAAACTCTGGGATTCAGAACAATATTCAATATGCTTGGACCATTGACAAATCCAGCAGGAGCAAAGGGTCAAGTAGTGGGAGTTTATAATGAAAGTTTAACTGAAACTTTTGCAAATGTTCTAAAAAATCTTGGAACAGAAAGAGCTTTGGTTGTACATGGATTAGATGGTTTAGATGAAATATCTATTTCCACAAAAACAAAAATAAGCGAATTAAAAGATGGAGAAATAAAAACTTATTTTATTGAACCAGAAGAATTTGGAATGAAAAAGTACGGAATAAATGAGATAAAAGGTGGAGAAGCTAAAGAAAATGCAGAAATATTGAAAGATTTACTGCAAGACAAGTTGCAAGGAGCTAAAAAAGAGATACTGCTTCTTAATGCAGGAGCAGCCCTTTATGTAGGTAAAAAGGCTGAGAGTTTGGTAGAAGGAATAAAACTGGCAGACGAACTGATAAAAAATGGAAGCGCATATAAAAAATTAGAAGAATTAATTCAGTATACAAAGGATGTGGCAAAGTGATTCTTGACAAAATAGTTGCTCAGAAAAAAATTGATTTAGTTGAATTTAAGAAAAATAATAGTTTGGAAGAATTAAAGGCAAAAGCAAAACTTATGCCAAAAAGAGCTTCTTTTAAGGAAGCTTTGGAAAAAGGAGGTTTATCAATTATTGGTGAACTAAAAAAAGCTTCTCCTTCAAAGGGTGTAATTGTAAGTGATTTTAAACCTATGGAGCTTCTTAAAGAGTATGAAAAAATTGTAAATGCTGTGTCAGTTCTTACAGAGGAGAAATTTTTCTTAGGAAGTCCTGAATATTTAAAGGAAGCTTCTCAAAATTCAGATTTACCTTTGCTTCGCAAAGACTTTATAATTGATGAAATTCAGATTTATGAAGCAAAAATTTTAGGAGCTTCTGCAATATTATTAATCTGTGCTATACTTACTATAGATGAGATAAAAAACTTTTCGGCTATAGCAAAATCATTGGATTTAGATGTTTTACTTGAAACTCACGACGAAAAAGAGATGAAAATGGCAATAGAAAGCGATGCTGATATTATAGGGATTAACAACAGAAATTTGAGTACCTTTGAATTGACAATAGATACAACATTGAATCTACTACCTATGATACCTGAGGGAAAAGTGGTAGTATCAGAAAGTGGTTTTCATACAGCAGAGGATATTGCCAAATTAAAAGGAACTAGAGTAAATGCCATTTTGGTCGGAGAGAGTTTTATGAGAACAGACAATATCGAGAAAAAAGCCCAAGAGTTTAGAAATAATTTTATGGGGGTATAAATGAAAGTAAAGATTTGTGGAATAAGAAGAGCAGAGGACATTGAGATAGTTAATAAGTATTTGCCTGATTTTATAGGATTTATTTTTGTACCTGCAAGTAAAAGATATGTTGAACCTAAAATTGTGGCAGAGCTAAAAAAAAACTTAGACCCAAGAATTAAGACAGTAGGAGTTTTTGTTAACGAAAGCATAGAAAAAATTAGAGAGATAAAAAAAGTCTGTTCTTTAGATGTTATTCAGCTTCACGGAGAAGAAACACCGCAATTTTGTGAGGAATTAGGTGGAAGAATTTGGAAAGCCATAAGAGTAAAAGATGAGGATTGCGTGGAAATCCTTGATACTTACGCTGAATATACAGAGCTTTTACTTTTGGACACTTATGTTGATGGGACTCACGGAGGAACTGGACAAGCCTTTGACTGGGATTTAATAGAATTTTTCTCGGCAGATTATAACATAGGACTTGCTGGGGGGATAACTAGAGAAAATGTATTGAAAGCAAAGAAAAAAGTGGAACCTGAGCTTATAGATGTGGCTAGTGGTTCAGAAACAAACGGATTAAAAGATGAAGAAAAAATAAAGGATATTATACAAATTATCAGGGGGAAAAAATATGAGTAAATTTGGAAAATATGGTGGACAATATGTTGCAGAAACATTAATGCAACCATTAGCTGAACTGGAAGCAGCGTTTAATAAATATAAGGATGACAAAGAGTTTATAGACGAATATATGTATTATCTAAAAAATTATGTAGGAAGAGAAACACCACTTTATTTTGCAGAAAAACTAACTGCTAAATGTGGAGGAGCTAAAATTTATCTTAAAAGAGAAGACCTTAATCATACAGGAGCTCATAAGATAAATAACGTTATCGGGCAAATTCTTCTTGCAAAAAGAATGGGAAAAAAGAAAGTAATTGCTGAAACTGGAGCAGGTCAACATGGGGTAGCTACAGCAACAGGAGCAGCACTATTTGGTTTGGAATGTGAAGTATTTATGGGTGAAGAAGATATTGAAAGACAAAAACAAAATGTTTTTAGAATGGAACTTCTTGGTGCAAAGGTAACAGCTGTAACTTCTGGAACTGCAACGCTTAAAGATGCTACAAATGAAGCAATTAGACAATGGGTAGCTAGGGTAGAAGATACATTCTATATTATAGGTTCGGTAGTTGGGCCACATCCATATCCAACTATAGTGAGAGATTTTCAAAAAATAATCGGTGAAGAAACGAAAAAACAACTTCAAGAGGTAGAAGGAAAACTTCCAGACGCAGTAGTAGCCTGTGTTGGTGGAGGTTCTAACTCAATGGGAATGTTTTATGATTTTATAAAGGATGAATCGGTAAAAATATATGGGGTAGAAGCAGCAGGTTATGGAATAAAAACGGGTAAACACGCAGCAGCTTTCCAAGGTAGTGAAGGAGTTATTCATGGAATGAAAACTTATTTGCTTCAAGATAAAGACGGAAATATAACTCCTGCTCATTCAATTTCAGCAGGGCTTGATTATCCGGGAGTTGGGCCAGAACATGCGTATCTTCACTCTATAGACAGAGTAAAATATGTTTCAATAACTGATAGCGAAGCTTTAGAAGCTTTCAAAATATTAACGCTTGAAGAAGGTATAATTCCAGCACTTGAAAGTTCTCATGCCATAGCCTATACAATGAAGCTAGCTCCTACAATGAAGGCAGATGAAATAATTGTAGTAAGTCTTTCAGGTAGAGGAGACAAAGATATACATACTGTACAAGCACATTTAGGAGGGCTTCAACATGAGTAGAATTGGGAAAAAATTTGAGAAATTAGGTGGAAAAACAGCTTTTATAGGATATATCACAGCAGGAGATCCTAGTATAGAAACAACTAAAGATTTAGTTTTGGCTATGGAAAAAGGTGGATGTGACATAATAGAACTTGGAGTTCCTTACTCTGACCCTGTAGCAGATGGGCCAGTGATTCAAGCAGCAGCTCAAAGAGCTCTAGATAATGGGGTTACTGTAGAAAAAATATTTGAAGTGGTAGAAGATATTAGAAAAGAAAGTCAAATTCCTTTGGTATTTTTAGTTTATTACAATACTATTTATGCTAATGGTTTAGAAAAATTTGTAAGTAAATGTGCAGAAACTGGGGTAGATGGATTAATAATTCCTGATTTACCTTTAGAAGAAAGAGAAGAAATTTTACCATTTATGAAGACAAAAGAAATAGATTTGATACCTTTAGTTGCTCCAAATTCAGGAGATAGAGTAGAAAAAATCATTGAAAATGGTGGAGGTTTTGTATACTGCATATCGTCTTTTGGAGTAACAGGAACAAGAACAGAATTTGACAATACTATTGGATCATACTTAAAGGAAGTAAAAAAAGTTTCAGAACTACCTCTTGCTATAGGCTTTGGAATTTCTACAAGAGAAGATGTAAAAACTTTTGAAACACTTGCTAACGGAGTAATTGTCGGTTCTGCCCTTGTAAAAGTGGTAGCAGAAACTAATGGTGACACTAAAGCTCTTGAAAATAAAGTTAGAGAGTTAAGTGGAAATTAATATATTATTTTGGGATTGGTTGATTGAGCCAATCCTTTCTTATTTTTATTGGATTTATGTGTTATTATAAAGAATAGAATAAAAAAGTAAAATAGGAGGATGTATGAGTTTTGATTTAAGAGCGAAAAATTGGGATACAGAAGATAGAGTGACTAGAGCAAAGGAAATAAGCGAAGAAATTATTAGGGGACTAAATTTGCCTAAAGAAATTTCTGTTATGGAATTTGGTTGTGGAACAGGACTTGTATCTTTTAATTATAAAGATATTTTTGATAAGATTACTCTTATCGATTCTTCTCAAGGAATGATTGATGAAGTAAATCAAAAGATTAAAAGTGAAGATATAAAAAATATGGAATCTTTTTGTATGGATTTTACAAAGGGAGAAAGACCTGACGAAAAATTTGATTTTATATATAATTCCATGGTTCTACATCATATTTCAGATACAAAAGCGATTTTTTTTGATTTTTACAAAAGATTAAATAAAAATGGACTTTTATCTATTGTTGATTTGGACACTGAAGATGGAAATTTTCATCCTAAAGACCATAATTTTGATGGACACAAAGGATTTAATCAAGAAGAACTAACAGATATGCTTATTGATATAGGATTTGAAATTATCGAGAGTAAAAGTTTCTATTCTATAGAAAAACTTGTAAATGGAGAAAAAAAGAACTATTCATTATTTACAATAAAAGCTCAGAAATATAAGAAATAAAAAAACTGCCGAAAATTTTATTTTCGGCAGTTTTTATATAAATTATTTTTTACTAAAATGTGGAGAATCTCCCCATGCACCATAAGCAATCTCTTCTCCAATAGAATTGATTCTACCTTCTAGACAGCCCTTACATTTATCTGCATTATCGTCAATACAGGGTTTATCATTATAAAGCTGATATTTAGCTCTGTGTTCATCTTTTGTAGTAATAGGCATTAATATATTAGCTCCAGCTTTTAGTCCTTTTTCTCTACCTAATGGGTCAAGCCCTTGTAAAGCAGTAGTTGCCGCAATATTAACATCTTTTAAATAAAGTCTAGTTAGAGCAATCATCTTAAGCCCTAGTTCAACTCTTTTTTGTTTGCTAGGAATATTTAGTTCTTGTTGTCCCATAGGAGTATCATTATGAGGAATATAGGGTCCCATTCCAATCATATCAATATCATTTTCTTTATAAAAAAGTATGTCGTTTACCAAATCTTCTTCTGTCTGGTCTGGAAGTCCTATCATTACTCCAGTTCCAACTTGATAACCAATCTTTTTAAGAAGTTTAAGACAATTAACTCTTGTTTCAAAGTCATGTAGTTCATCATTTGGATGAATACTTTTATAGATTCTGTCAGTGGAACTCTCAATTCTAAGCAAATATCTATGGGCTCCAGCATCAAACCATCTTTGATATGTTTCTTCTGTTTGTTCCCCTAGGGATATGGTAATTCCAATGTCACCTATTTTTTTGATTTCTCTTATTATATCTTCTACAAAATCAATATATTGAGGGTCACGTCTTTCTCCAGATTGAAGAGCAACTGAACCATAACCGTTTGCGTAAATCCAACGGACACTACTCATAATCTCTTCTTTAGACATATGGTATCTTTCAACGTCAATATTATCTTTTCTGATTCCACAATAATAGCAATTTTTAACACAATAATTTCCAAATTCAATAAGCCCTCTGTAGAAAACTCTTTGCCCAATCTCTCTTTTTTTAACTTCATAGGCTTTGTTAAATATAGCCTCCAGTTCTTTAGGCTCTTCTACCTCCATCAAATAAATTAAATCATCCTTTGTCAGATTATCTTTTTCCAAAATTTTAAATGTTTTCATCGTATCCTCCAAATTATTATTAATCAGATTATAATATATTCTACTTCCTATGTAAAGAATTATTAAATCAAAACAAAAGCTGAAGAACTATCTTCAGCTTTTGCTCTGATTTATGGACCAAGTCTTTTTTTATTCCAAGTATTTTTGTTTTTTTCATATAAAAATCTGTGATGAAGTCTGTTGGGACCTCCTTGCCAAAATTCAATGGAAGTGGGAGTTATTTCATACGCTCCCCAGTGGTCAGGACGGGGAACAGATGAATCTTTAAATTTTTCTTGATAAAATTTAAGATTATTCTCAAGTTCTTCTTTAGTTATTTTTTCACTTTGGGGAGAAGTCCAAGCAGCAATTTGACTATCTTTGGATCTCATTTGAAAATACTCATTGGAAATAGTTTCATCTGATTTTTTTGCGATACCTTCTACCCGCACCTGTCTTTGTAGTTCTTCCCAAAAAAAAGTTAGACAGACATTAGGATTAGCTTCAATTTCCTTGCCTTTATTGCTATTATAATTTGTAAAAAACAGAAAGTTTCCATTAATTACTTGTTTTAATAAAACTATTCTAGTTTTAGGTTTATTCTGAGATACAGTAGATAGAGCCATAGCATTGGGTTCTTTAAGTTCATTATCTACAGCTTCTTCCAACCAATTTTTGAATAAATCCAAGGGGTTATCTAGCAAAACAGATTCATCAAGAACAGTTCTGTTGTAATCTCTTCTTAAATCTCTGATATCTATATCAATACTCATGTAAATCACCTCTTAATGTATATTTGATAGAGTTTGGAATTTCCTCTAAAAAAATAAAAGAGAATATTTAATTCTCTTTTAAAAATGTTAAATAACAGTTTCAATTTTATTTAGAATTTCATTAACACTTTTTGCGCCAATAGTAACTTCACTATTATTATAAATTACAGTAGGAACGCTTTTAACTCCATAAGTTTCAGCTAATTCAGGGAAAAGAGCTATATCAATCATTTCAGCAGAGATATTTTCATTTTTAATAGCCATCATTTGAGTAGCAACTACAACATCTGGGCAATGGTGACAAGCTAAAGTAACAAAGACTTTTAAATTTACATCTTTATTTATAGAGTTTATTCTTTCTAAAGTACTGGCATCGAACTCTTTACCAACTCCAGCAGTATTTAATATTGTGATTACAAATGAATTTATTTCATGTCCACCAGGGATTCCATGAAATTTTCCTTTAGTTTGAATACCATTACTATCAACAAAAGCAAGAGCTGGAAGTTTTTCTACTCCAAATTCTAAGGCTTTTTCTTTATTTGAATCGTAATCAATATTTTCTATTATAATTTTATCTGATACAGCTTTAAATTCATCTAAAAAACTTTGAAGTTCTTTTGATTTATCATTTGATTCAGAAACAAAATTAACTATCTTAATCTCTTTATCGATTCTTTTAAATACCTCTTTTAATTGGTTTACCATATTTTCATCTAACAATGCCATAATAATTTCCTCCCTTAGTTGTCTTTTTTAATACTTTACAAACTGCAAAATATTTTTGCAGTTCTTAAAATATTAAATTAATATTTTCACAGTTAGTTTTAAAATAAAAGCGCCAAAGGCACTTTTATTTATTAAATTTTACCTACTAAATCTAAACCAGGTTTTAAAGTTGCATCTCCAGGTTTCCAGTTAGCTGGGCAAACTTCCCCACCATGTTCAGCTACAAATTGAGCTGCTTTTACTTTTCTTACTAATTCTTCGGCATTTCTTCCGATTGAACCATCAGTTACTTCAAGAACTTTTACTTCTCCTTCAGGATTTAATACGAAAGTTCCTCTATTAGCAAGTCCAGCTTCTTCAATTAATACTCCAAATTGTTTTGATAATTGCCAGTTAGGGTCTCCAACTAATGGATATTCCACTTTTTTAATTGTTTCAGAAGCATCATGCCATGCTTTATGAACAAAATGTGTATCTGTTGATACTCCGTATACTTCTACCCCAAGTCCTTTTAATTCAGCGTATTTATCTTGTAAATCTCCTAATTCAGTTGGGCAAACAAATGTGAAGTCTGCTGGATAAAAGAAAAATATTGACCATTTTCCTAAAACATCAGCTTCAGTAATAGTTTTGAATGCTCCTCCTTGATAAGTTTCTGCTTTAAATGCTTCTAATTTTTTTCCTATAAATGCCATATTTAATCATCCTCTCTTTATTTATATTTATTTTAAGTTTGTAATCGTTACAAAATTAATATACATCAAATTTAAGGAAGTGTCAACAGTTTTTTAATTATTTTTAAAAATTTAGTTTTGAAAAAAAAATACCTAAGGCATTAAGCATTAGGTATTTTCTCTATATAAAACGAATTTCCTTCTATTTTTTTAGCATGTTTTTTAGCAATTGAAAGAGCATCATTTATTTCTAAGTACGAGGTATATTTATGGGTTGATAAATCAATTCCAGCAATGCTTAAACTGATAAAAGGGAAGTTTTGCAAGTTACCATTTCTATCATGGGACTGAATGTAACCTAGCTCATAGTCTTCTTGACTATAAAAAGATTTAATACTTTTCTCGAAATCTGAAATAACTAAACTAGTATATTCATTAATTCTGTCAGAAGGAATTAAAATAACAAAGTCATCTCCACCAATGTGACCTAAAAAGAAAGAGTCTAACGTTAATTCTTTGGCTATATATTCAAAAATATTTGCAGAATGTTTAATAATGTTGTCACCCATTGCAAAGCCATAGTTATCGTTGTAAGCTTTAAAATGATCTAAATCAGCGTAAAGTACACAATAATTTTCATAGTTGTCAAGAATATCTTCAATATGTTTTCGGATTGTATTATTTCCTGGTAATCCAGTTAATGCATTGGCATCTAAAGCCAAATTATAAAGTTTTTCAAGTTCAGTTTCATATTTTTTCTTTTTAGTGATGTCTACAAGGATAGCCACGAAGTTTATAATTTCATTATTTTCATTAAAAATTTCTGTAAATGTCAAGTCTGCCCATAAAATAGCACTATTTTTACTTAAATATCTTTTTTCCATACGTTTATTTAATGAAGTCCCAGTAAAGAGTTCTGCTAATGCTTTTTTTTGTGCCTCAATATCATCAGGATGAGTTAGAGTTGAAAAATTTACTCCTTTTAGTTCTTCTTCATTATCATATTCCAAAAATTTACAGTAGCTTTTATTACATTCAATAATATTTCCTGATAAATCAGTAATTGCTATAGGTACATTAGATTGCTCAAAAATACTTTGAAATTTATATTCTTTTTGAATAATTTCTTTATCTTTATCTTTGACTTCTTCTTCTAAGGTTTGGTTTTGCTTTACAGTTTCTTCATATTTTTCCATGAGATCATCAATTAGAAGCTTGTAACTTTCTTTTAAGACAAATATTTCTTGAATAAATATGTTAGCAGTATTTTTTAAACTATGAATTTCATCCACTTCCATATCATCTAGAGAAACCATAGGCATAACATCTTGAGAAGAGAGTTTTTTCAGCTCATCAGAAAAATTTACAAGAGGCTTTACTAAGAATTTTTTACTAAAAATATAAACCATGATTACTAATGAAATAAAAATTATTAAGTTAGTAAAAAGGATTTTTACATATATATCTATTAATTTACCAATAATAATAGAGTTGCTAGAGGAAATAATAAGTGTTCCTAAAGGAATCTGATTATAATCAAGAATTTTTCTTATAACTATATCTCCAGAAGAACTTTTTAAATTTTCAAATTTCCAACTAAATTGTTTTTTATTGTTTGTGTCTATAAGAATTATTTGAGTAACTTCATTTTTATTAGAAATTTGTTCTAAAATGTGATTTAGTAAAAGTTTATCGTTAGAAAAGATAGCTTTATCAATTTCTTGAAGATTTGAATCTATAAAAGTATTCAATGTTTTTTTTACATTATTTTTTTCAGAATGATATTCAATAATCAGTTGTAAACTAGTAATCAAAACAAAAATTACTAAATAAGTAAGGAAAATTTTTTCAATAAGGAATTCAGAAAGATGATAAATTTTATGTTTGTCTTCATTTTTTGAGAAAATTTGTTTAATGTTTATTTTCATAATCATATACTCCAATGTATT
>JAGNSM010000151.1 GCA_017988045.1 Fusobacteriaceae bacterium | reverse complement strand
TTTGAAAAAAATCTAATATTTCAGGAAAAGAAAAAAGATAGAAAAATTTCATTAAATATTTTCTATCTTTTTTTATTTGAAACAATGTACATATTTTATTTGTGTGTGGTTTGTCAGTAGTCTCGATAATAGAGGTTTTTTTCATAGTTTGGCAAGTACATTTATGTATAAAAAATATGCATTGATGATGTCAGATAAAGAAGAAGCTGCCTCTATCTTAGAAAAAAGTGAGATTAACTGGAGTTTATACAGACTTCCAAAAATAGTAGAAGAAACAAAGGCTAAAGAAATTAAGCTTAATTATTTTACTATGGAAGGTCTAAAAATAAATAATAGAAATCTCGCAAAATTCTTGATAAATCAAATTGAGAGTAATGAGCATTTTCAAAAAATGCCATTTATATGGGAGTAAAATTTTTGCAGAACTTATAGTTCTGCAATTTCTTTATTTTTGGGAAATATGAATTCATTAAACAATATTTTATTCCTCATTCTTCAAGAAGATTTCTTAAAATTTTCATTGCTTCCTTCAATTTTTCATTATTTCCAGGAGCTGTAGCTGATAATCTTACTGCTGCCATTGGCTTAGCATTTCCTACAATAAACCGTTCAGCGCTATATACTTGAACTCCTGCTTTATAAGCCTTTGCTTCGAAACTTTCTCCAGAAAATTTCTTAGGTAAAATTAGCCATCTAAAAATACACTCAGAATCGCCTAAAACTGTGTATCCTTTAAGATAACTATCAATAATGTTATTTTGTTCTCTAACAGATATTCTTTTTTTCTCAATAATACTATCAACAATACCAAAATTTATAATTCTAGAAGCTATTTCTATCATTAGAGATGAGATGCTTATATTTAGGTTATAAAGAGCAATAGATAAAGCTTTTTTATAAGTATCAGGAACTACTACAAACGCTAACCTCAACCCTGGAGCCATTATTTTTGAAGCGCTAGAAATATATATTGTATTATCAGGTGCATATGAAATAATGGGTTTCATAGGATTTTCGTTCATAAGAGAAAGTATTGCATCTTCAATAATGATGAGATTCTCTTTTTCTGCGATTCGGCCTATCATTTTTCTAGTTTCAATAGACATTGTGTGAGTAGTAGGATTATGATAATCAGGAATCAAATATAGTCCTTTGATATTTTCATTTTTACAAGCAAACAATAAACCTTCTTCTGTAATTTCATAATTTTTTGTTTTTATAGGAATAAGCTTTATTCCTAGCATATTAGCAGCAGTCTTAACCCCTGGATAAGTAAGTTCATCAGTACCTATTCTATCACCAGATTTGAAAAGTCCTGCGAGAATTGCAGTAATTGCATTTTGGCCACCACTGGCAAGTAAAATATTTTTAATATCTGTCTCATAGCCCGTTTTTTTAATAAGTTTAACTATAGATTCTCTTTGTAATACTGTCCCTTCAGGCTTTCCATATTTAAATAACATTCCAAAATTTGGTTCAGAAATCATTTTTTTCATTTGAACAACAATTTCATCACTTGATTCACTTTCAGGAAACATTGCACCCATATCAATTATATCTGATGAGTTGAAGTCAGGTAATAAAAAATTGTTAGCAGCAACGTCAGAAGATACAAAAGTTCCATTTCCAATAGTTGCACATATTAATCCTTTTTGACTACATAATTTGAATGCACGAGAAATAGTGCTTAAATTTACATCAAGGAAGTTTGCTAATTCTCTTTGGGGAGGAAGCTTTGTTCCGGGAGATAAAATACCTGTTTTTATATCATTTTCTAATTGGTCTGCTATGGTTATATAAATGGGTTTATTAGAATTAATTATGTCAGGTTTCCATGTCATTGAATAATCTTCAAATAAATTTATTGCCATAAGATTAGTCTCCTTTCAACAATTGTTTTGCAAACAATTATATCATTGTATGTTTTTTATTGCAATGCTATAATGAATATATCTTTACATTGGAGGTAAAAATGAATAAAAAGTTAAATGCTTTCAAAGCAGCATTTCCCTATACTGTTCCTATTTTTGCAGGATTTATTTTTTTAGGTTTTGCATATGGAATCTACATGAATAAAATGGGATTTTCTTTTGTATATCCTATGTTAATGGCAATGATTATTTTTGCAGGTTCAATGGAGTTTGTTGCGGCTAATCTCCTATTACAATCCTTTAATCCATTAAATGCACTTATTCTCACTTTAGTAATTAACGCAAGACATTTATTTTATGGTATTTCTATGCTTAAAGAGTATAGTAATGTCGGGAAAAAAAGAATTTTTCTAATATTTGGAATGTGTGATGAATCTTTTTCGATTAATTTTTCAATTAAGGCTCCAGAAGGGATAGATAAAGGGTGGTTTATGTTTTTTGTAACTCTATTAAATTATAGTTATTGGGTAATAGGATCTGCTTTAGGAGGGATTTTAGGATCTTATATAACATTTAATACTAGAGGGATTGAATTTGTTATGACAGCTCTATTTGTAGTTATATTTTTGGAACAATGGAACTCACAGAAAGAGCATAGTTCCGCTCTTATAGGTTTAGGAGCTTCTACCCTTTGTCTAGTGATATTTGGCGTAAAAAACTTTATTATTCCATCAATGTTGCTCATTTTAATTCTATTATCTTTTTATAGAAAAGCAGATAATTTAAATGAACAGGAGGTTGCATTATGACATTAATAGAAACTATTTTGACAGTTGGAACAGTTTCTTTAGGAACTATGATTACTAGATTTCTACCTTTTATGTTATTTCCTGCAGATAAGCCAACTCCCAAATACATTCAGTATTTAGGAAGAGTTTTGCCTTATGCAACTACAAGTATGATTGTTGTATATTGCTTAAAAGATAACTCCATTTTACTTTATCCTTATAAAGTGCCAGAATTAATTTCAATAATTTTTATTATAATCTTACATAAATGGAAAAAGAATATGCTCATATCTATTGCTGGTGGGACTATTTTATATATGCTATTAGTTCAAATTTTATTTGTTAATTAATGGAACTAAAAAATGAAAATACTTTGATTTTTAAAGTGTCCAAGGTTCTAATTAGCAGAATATTACCTGAAACTAATAAATATATTTAACTACTTAGCCATCTAGAAGCTAGAATATCAATGTTCATAAGTGCCTTTGGCACTCCTTTAAAACTTTGACTCTACTATTTATTGTTATGCCTAAGTAGTTACTATAATTTAATGATATTATTGATATCAAAGAGTTTTGCCATAAAGTTCGAGTTATTTTCTATAATTTAAACAGTACCAAAGATTATTCAGACTTTTCTTCTGAAGAGATAGGATTATCTTTTATAGATTTAGTTGTACCTTGAGAATTATCATTTAAACTAAATGATTTCTTTAAAGAATCAACAAAATCAATGAATTTTATATAAAAATTTTGTAAAGTTGGATTTTCTTTTAACTCTTTTTTATCTTTATAAGATTCCAAATCTTTTACAAGATTATCTATTTTTTCTTTTTCAACGCCTAATTCATCTACCTTATGGGAGATAGTACTAATCGTTTTATCAAGTTCTTCTTTTGTATCAACTTTATCTATAGCAGATTTTGCAATTTCTTTTGCCACAGGAGGAATATCTTCATTTTTATCAATTTTTTCTTTAACATCATTTTCAACAACTTCTATAAGAGTATCTTGAGGGTTTGGAGTTTCTTTAGAGAAATTTTGAAAAATAAGAAACCCAGATAATATTATGCAAATTAATGAAAGTAAGTAAATACTAGTTTTATTCTTTTCATTCTTAGGCTCTTCTTTTGGAGGTTTGTCAGACAAATTTGACTCAGTTTCTTTCTTTATTGGATTAATCTCATTTCCACATTTGTTACAAAAATTACTGTTTTCTTCAATTTCTTTACCACACTTACTACAAAACATTTTTTAACTCCTTTAATATTTTAAAATTTTTTGAAATAAAAAAAACCTAGAAAATCTAGGTTTTATAATTTAATTAAACAGATTTGATATTTGAAGCTTGAGGACCTTTTGCCCCTTTAGTAACTTCAAAAGTTACTTCTTCACCTTCAGATAATTTTTTAAAACCATCTTTTTGAATTTCACTGAAATGAGCAAAAACTTCTTTTCCATCTTCTGCAGTTATAAATCCAAACCCTTTTTCTTCATTAAACCATTTTACTGTACCGTTCATTGTATACCTCCGTATTTTTCTAATGATATAAACACAAAATTAAATATTAATACGAAAGTCTATATAATTAACTCAAATATTAAACTAAAACTTTTTCATTCACAAACATTGATATCCTTAGTATACACTAATTTACGAATTTTGTATAGTTTTTTATTTATCCTCAATTTTCATAAAAATTTGTTTGTTTTTAATATTAAACAGACCTTATTCTTCTGTCTTATATGAAAGATAAAGTACTGTTAATTCAGAACCGTCTTTCAGAAGATAGGTTATTTCAATAGAAAATTCAGGTGTTTCTTTTACATAGTTAGTTTTTGTCTTAATAGGATCTTTTATAGAATCTGTAAGCTTCATAATTTGTTTGTGATATTTTATTACTTCTTCTATAGTTTGATTTAAAATTTCTGTTTCATTATTTTTAATATTGAAAGTAACAAATCCCTCAAGAGATTTACTTTCGATTAAAGGCTTTATCATATCTTTGTTCATTTTTCCTCCTCCAATATTTCAATTGAATTTGATAGTGTATAGATATTACAATTTTACCATAAATATTGATTTTTTTGTAAAGAAATCTTTAATTTTTTTATTTTTTAAAAATAGAGGTAAATTACAAGAGTTATTTAGATTTGCGGATAGCAAGTATTTGAAACTGTCATAATAAATTTTGAAATAATTATACTATTTGAGATGTAATTAGAATAAAAATACACCTGTATTTTTATATAT
>JAGNSM010000054.1:3365-14713 GCA_017988045.1 Fusobacteriaceae bacterium | reverse complement strand
TTTTTTTTCAAAAAAACACTTGAAATTCCTTGTTTAAAGAGGTATATTAGTTGTGAGACTTTAATTTGTTAAGTAAACTATACAGTTTAATACATAATCAGGAGGGAAATGAAAATGAATAAAAAAGAATTCGTAGCATTATTTGCAGAAAAAGCTAACTTTGAATCAAAAGCTGAAGCTGAAAGAAAATTAGATGCATTATTAGGATCTTTCGAAGAAGTTTTAGTTAAAGGTGAAGAAATTAACTTCGTTGGTTGGGGAAAATTTGAAGTAGCTGAAAAAGCTGCTAAAAAAGGAAGAAATCCAAAAACTGGAGAAGAAATCCAAATACCTGCTAAAAAAGTTGTTAAATTTAAAGCTGGTAAAAAATTAGCTGATAACGTTAACCAATAATAGTTAACTATAAAAAGGATGCCTAGCATCCTTTTTATTTTAGAATAAAATTATAAAAAAGGAGTTTATCATATGAAAAAATTAATCTTTTTTTTATTACTCGTGATAAGTTTTTCTAGTTTTGCATTAGATGTTTATTTACCAAAAGCACCACCTAGTCTACCCCTTGCAAAATCAGCAAAAAATATAAAAGACCTTAACCTTAAATATTACAATGATGTAGTTACTGAAGTAATTCCAAATATTATAAAAAATGAAGATGCTTTATACGTTATTCCTGTTAATAATGGCGCACAACTTTATAATAAAGGAAAAGATTTGAAACTAATCGCAGTTTTATCTGAAGGTTTACTATCTATAGTGAGTTCTAAAAATTATGCCAATTTGAAGTCATTGGATAAAGAAGAAATATACATAGGAGGTCAAGGGTCATCGCCAGACACTATTTCCAATTATTTATTTAAGAAAAACAAAATAAAACCTAGTATAAAATATAGAAGTTCTACAGAAATTGCTAAATTAATTATGACCAATCAGATTACTACAGCAGTTTTACCAGAACCTCAAGCAAGTATGGTTTTGGATAAAAATAAAAATTTAAAAAGAGTATTTATACTAAAAAATGAATGGAAAAAAGCTAATGGTCAAAATTCAATTCCTCAAGTAGCAATTTTTGCTAGTCAAAGTGTTATTAATAAAAATAAGAATTTGATAAACACATTAGCAAAAGAATATAAAAATAGTTTAGTTTGGATGAATAAAAATAAAAATGAAGCTGCTAAATTTGGAATAGAGGTTTTTCAAGTTGCTCTTAGTGAAACTGCCTTTGAAAATAGTATAGATAACATGAATTTGGTCTACATAGAAGGTCTCGTTGCAAAAAAATCAGTAGATACTTATTTAAATGCCCTAAAAAGTATAGATGCCAACGCTATGAGTAAAATTCCTGGAGCTGATTTTTATAAGAAGTAAAATTTTAATATTTTTAATTTTTATTGGCTTATGGGAGTTACTTGCGTTTTTTAACGACCCCATAATTCTTCCAAGCCCCAAAATAGTGCTAAAAACACTTTTTATTATTTTAAGTGCAAAAGATACATATATAATTATATGGAATTCACTCTCAAGAGTAGCCATTGGGCTTGCATTTTCTTTTGCAATAGGAATACCAGTTGGAATAGGTGTAGCACTCAACAAAGGTTTCAGAGCCTTTCTAGTGCCAATTATAAAACTATTACAAAGTACACCTATAATTTCATGGATACTCCTTGCATTAATCTGGCTAAAATTATGGATGATTCCTATTTTTATTTTATTTCTGAATAATTTTCCAATTATTACAATTAATGTATATGAAGGGTTTTTAGGAATTGATAAAAATCTTATAGAAATGAGTAATTTTTATAAGGTTTCAATTATTCAAAAAATTAAACATCTCTATATTCCATCCATTGTTTCCAATATATTAGCTTCTACCACTATAATTCTATCGAGCTCATTTAAAATAGTCGTTATGGCAGAAGTTATATCAAAGATTGATGTTGGAATTGGAGCAAGTATAAATTATGCTTGGATTAACATTGAAACTGAAAAAATATTAGCTTGGACAATTCTTGTTATATTTTTAGGACTAAGTATAGAAAAAATAATTAATGGAATACTTAAAAAAAAGTTGGGTAGGTATTATGCTTAAAATAAAAAATCTGAATATTTCCTTTGAAAACAATAACATTTTAAATAATATAAATTTTGAATTTGAAAAAGGATTAAATTATGTAATTCTAGGACCTTCAGGCGTTGGTAAGTCTACTTTTCTTAATGCTATTGCAGGATTAGTAAAAGAATATACTGGAGACATTGAGAATAGTTTTGAAAGTATATCTTATTCATTTCAAGAAGGAAGATTAATTCCTTGGCTTAGTGTGGAAGATAACTTATATTATATTTTAGATACAAGAAAAAATATTGACTTTATTTTGGAAATGTTTCAAATAGAAAATTTAAAGTCCAGTATTGTAAGGACTCTTTCAGGTGGAGAAAAGCAAAGGGTGTCATTAGCTAGAGCTTTTCTAAATAATCCCGAACTTATTTTGATGGATGAAAGTTTAAGTTCTTTAAACTTAAAAATGAAGTTTTCTATAATCAATGCTATGAATAGTCATTTATTAGCAAATCAGCAAACTCTTATTTATATTTCACACAATATTGATGAGGCTCTACTTATTGCAGATAAAATTATTATATTTAGTGAATCAGGAACTATTAGCAGTATATTAGATATTCCTATGAACAAAGCTGAAAGAGAAAGAAATTTTGATAAATTAGCATCTTATGAAAAGATTATTTTAGAATCAATTATGAAATAAATCCTTGCTGAAAGGCGCATATAAAAACTTTAAATTTAAGCTTTTTAGTTGTATAAGAATTATTAAATTAGGCTATGTTACATTTGACTGTGGGATTTTAAAATTATAATTTGTACCGTACCTGTCAGCACGTAGCCTGTGTCACAATAAAAAAAACAGGCAAAAATCTTTCAACACAAAGCCACAAAGAGCTCAAAGGCACACAAAGTTAAAAATTAAAGCAAGTAAAATCAATTGGTTCTTATATTTTTCTTTGTGAAACTTTGTTTCTCTTTTCTTTGTGCTGAATTTTTTAGGCATTTAATCATAATTGTGACACAGCCTGACGAAGAAAGGGGGGATTCCGGGACGTAGCCGCCACTCACGGCAAGGACTCCTGTCCTCTCCACTCCTGTTAAACCTTTATTAAATAATGTTTGTATATTTTCCCACAGTCTTCTGGAACATAGTTTAATATTTTCTAAAAAGCTCAATTTATTTCACTTTTATTTGTTTAATATTCCATATTTCGTTAGCGTATTCAAGAATCGTTCTGTCAGAACTAAATTTACCACCGTTTGCTATATTTAACCACGCTTTCTTTGCCCATCCATACTTATCTTTATAGGCTAAATCTACTCTTTTCTGAGCCTCTCTATAACTTTCAAAATCCTTTAACAAATAGTATTCATCAGGACGATTTCCATCTATACCATATAATAATGAATTATAAAGTTCTTGAAACATTGAAGAATCTGAACTAAATGTTCCATCAATTAATGAAGTCATAACTCTTTCAAGTCCTTCTATTTTTTTCGTAAGTTCCAAAGGATTATAGCTACTTTTATCGTTTAATTCTTGTACTTCTTTAGAAGTTAATCCAAAAATAAAATTATTTTCTTCCCCTGCTTCTTCTATAATTTCAACATTAGCACCATCAAGTGTTCCAATTGTAGGAGCACCGTTTATCATAAACTTCATATTTCCTGTTCCCGAAGCTTCTTTTCCTGCTGTAGAAATTTGTTCAGACACATTGGCTGCAGGAAATATTTTTTCGGCAAGGGATACTCTATAATTTTCCAGAAATACAACTTTTATTTTCCCGTTAATACTTACATCATTATTAACTATTTCTCCTACTGCATTGACTAATTTTATAATATTCTTAGCTCTTCTATAACCTGAAGCTGATTTTGCTCCAAATATAAATGTTCTAGGAACTATATCTAAATTTGGATTATTTTTGACTTTAAAGTATAAGTCAATTATGTGCAACACATTTAATAATTGTCTTTTATATTCATGAAGTCTTTTTATTTGAACATCATAAATTGAATTTGGGTCAATTTCTATTTGATTATGTTCTTTTATATAAGAAGCAAGTTTAACTTTATCTTCATGTTTGGAAATAATAAATTTATCTAAAACTTCAATATTATCGGCATAATTTTCCAATTTTTTAAGCTCGGACAAGTCTGTTATCCATTTATCACCTATCAATTCAGTTATAATATTTGACAAGGCTGGATTTGCTTTTAACAGCCATCTTCTTTGAGTTATTCCATTTGTTTTGTTAAGAAATTTATGCGGATACATCTCATACCAGTCTTTTAATTCTTGATTTTTAAGTATTTCTGTATGAAGAGCTGCCACACCATTTACTTTTGATGAACCATGAATAGCTAACCAAGCCATTTTTATAGTATTGTTAGAAATTATTGACATTTTATTATGTTTTGACCAATCGCCCGGAAAAGCCAATCTAAGTTCTATCATAAATCTTCTGTTTATTTCTTCTATTATTTGATATACTCTCGGCAAAAGTCCTTGAAATATATTTATAGGCCATTTTTCAAGAGCTTCGGATAAAATTGTATGATTTGTATAATTACAAGTTTTTACAACGATTCCCCATGCTTCATCCCACTCAAGCTTCTCCCAATCAATAAGAATTCTCATAAGTTCTGGAATTGCAACTACGGGATGAGTATCATTTAATTGTATTGAAACTTTTTCCGGAAATAAATTGAAATTTGTTCCATGTTTAATTTTGAATTTTTTTATCAAATCTTGCAATGATGCAGAAACAAAGAAATACTGCTGTCTCAGTCTTAACTCTTTTCCGCTAGGACCACTATCATTGGGATATAATACTCTGGATATATCCTCAGCTCTTATTATATCTTTTACGGCAGTATTATAATGTTGATCGTTGAAAACTTGTAGATTAAAACCGTTTGGCGATTCTGATTGCCACAATCTCAAAGTATTAACTATACCGTTTCCATAACCTACAATAGGCATATCAAAAGGAATTGCAGAAATTAATTCGGCATCTACTCTTTTAAAGTGTTCTCTTCCTGTTTCATCTTTTTCTACTATAATCTTCCCGCCAAATTTAATGGTTACAGCTTCTTCTCTTCTTTCTATTTCCCAAGGATCTTTATAATCAAGCCATTTATCGGGATATTCCACTTGAAATCCATTAACTATCTTTTGCTTGAACATACCGTATTTGTATCTGATTCCATAACCGTGACCCGGTAGTCCCAATGTAGCCAAAGAATCCAGAAAACACGCAGCAAGTCTTCCAAGTCCTCCGTTTCCAAGACCTGCATCTTCCTCTTGATCCTCAATAATATTAACGTCAATTTTCAATTCATCCAAAACTTCTTTTACTTGAGAGTAAATAGTAAGATTTACCAAATTATTGGAAAACGCTCTTCCCATAAGAAATTCGGCAGAAAGATAATAAGCTTGCTTTACCTCTTCTTTCTCATAAATACTTTTTGTAATTAACCAATCTTTTGTAATAATGTTCATTGCAGATTTTGAAACTGCATCAAAAATTTCTCTTTTAGTAGCATTTTCAAGAGTTGTTCCGGCAAATCTTAAATTATTAACTATATTTGCCTTAAACTCTTCTTTGTTAATTTTAAGCATTGTTTTATTCTCCTTATAGTTTCCCGTATTCCCAATAGCGTAAGGAAGTGGATAGGAATACGGGAATTTTATTTTCAAAAATAGATTTGGGATTTTAAATAAGTTTGTAACTTTTTTGAGGCAAACGCCTATAATTTTTAAAACTACTTCTAATTCAGAAAGTCCTAGTTAGAAACCGAATTTATAAAAAAACAAATTTTTCTATACTTTGATTTACTTTTTCCGAATTATCAACCAAAATTTCAGAAACTTTAATAAGACTGTTTATAGATTTACTGGTTTCAAACATAGTTTTATTTATTTCGTCGACACCTTTAAAAATTTCTCTGAAGATATTTTCTATTTCTTTTGAATGCGTTTTTAAACTTTCCATAGATACCGATTGTTCTTTCGTTTCGTCATAAATAGATTCCAAGGAATTGGTTATATTCACCAGAACATTCATAAGTTTGAGAAAAATATTTTCTATTCTTTCGATTTCTTCGTTCATTTCTTTCATTTTTTCTTTGCTTTTATGAGAATTATTTACGGTATAGTCTATTTTGTCAGATATAACTTTTATTTTATTCTCTATTTCTTGTGCTGTACATTTTGAGCTTTCAGCGAGTTTTCTTATCTCTCCTGCAACTACCCCAAACCCTTTTCCTGCTTCGCCTGCTCTAGCCGCCTCAATTGCGGCATTTAATGACAAAAGGTTAGTTTGTTCGGTTATACCGTAGATTTTCTTAATAAAATTGGTAATTTCCGCCGAAAATATTTTTAAACTTTCTACGTCTTCTATATTATTTTCTATTTCATCGCTAATTTCGTTTACTTTAGCAGTTGCATTTTTTATAGTCTCTTTTTCGCTTAAAGCTTCTTTTAACATTTTTTCATTATCATTTTTAATAATATCAAAAGAATTTATCATTTCTATGGCTTCGTTATACATTTTTTCCGAATTTTCTGCCATGTTAACAGCCTGTTCTACAGAGTGATTTATATTATTTTTCATATAAGAAATATTTTTGGATATTTCTTCGGTAGCTGCTCCGTTTAATAAAACAGTATTAGATATTTTTTCTGATTCTCCTTTTATCAGAACGGAGTTTTCTACAATTTCGTTTATGGTATCTTTAAAGGCTTCTACCATCTTGTTAAGTGAAGAATTTATGAATTTTAACTCAAATGTAGAATTTTTATCATCATCTTTTTGAATTTCCAGTTGCAAAGTTGCCAAATGATTTAGATTTTTGCTTAAACTGTTAATTAAAATTTTTGTAGACTTATAAGAGATAAAACCTAAAACCAAAATTATAAATAAAATGAAGACAACCAAAGAAAAAAATAAAATATCTGTCTTATTAATTACTTTTATATTGTTGGCCGAATCATTCACGATTTCATCAATGTTAACTTTATTCTGTATATTTAATTCTTCCAAAAAGGGAGTAAGTTTAAAATTAATCTCATCTAAATTAGTCATTATTTGGGTTTCAAAAACCTCTTTCAAATTATTTTTCATTAGTTGCACTTCACTTTGCTGACCTTTTTCAATAAATTCAATCTCTTTTTCTTTAAATGAATACATTGTTTTAATGCCTTCTCTTATTTGACCAACAAGTTTTGAAATTTCTTGGTCATTTTTAACAGAATTAAAAGTTTCCATAAAATTATCCAATCCAAGTAATGCGTTTGCCATGAAAGACTTTGCCTCATAAATATTCTGCGTATCCATAAGTAATATTGCATTTTTAAAAAAAGAATTGGTAAGCAAAGTAGAAGAAATCTGAATAAATACGGCTCTTGAATTATTTTCTTTAATACTTTCTACTTTAGATTGCATATTTCTAAATTCTTTTATAAGTTTATTGTTAGAAATCTTTAACACAGCTAAAAATGCAACCAATAAAACAAAAATCATTAAAAAACCTATGCTTAATTTGGTAGTAAGCTTTAAATTTTTTCCAAAATGTATCTTATTTTTATCTTTAAATTTTTTAAAAAAAATAAAAATATTTCCAATTTTTTTCATGGTACCTCCCATAATCTTTCAGAGAGAATTTACTCTTTTCCACCTGTGTTTGCAATACCTTCTATAAATTGTCTTTGCCCTATAAAAAACATAATAAGTATAGGCGCCGTAACGAAAACTACTGCAGCCATAAGCAAGGTATAGTTAGTTGAAAATTGTTCTTGGAAAGTCGTTAGCCCCAATTGAACTGTTCGCATTTCTTCAGAACTGGTAAATATAAGAGGTTTAAATAAATCATTCCATTCTGCAATAAATGTTAATAAAAATAAAGTTACAGCAGGTGCCTTAGATATTGGAAGCACAATTTTCCAAAGGATTTGCCATCTACTAGCTCCATCAATTTTTGCAGATTCTTCTACCGATATAGGCAAAGTTTCAAAATGTTGTTTGAATAAAAATATTCCAAAAGCATTTGCAAGAGATGGCAGAATAAGAGCTGTATAAGTATCTATCCATCCAAGTTTTGAAAACATAACATATATAGGTAAAACAAGAAGTTGATAAGGAACAATTAAAGTCGCAAGTACAAGAGCAAACAATATATTTTTCCCTTTAAAATTTAATCTTGCAAAGGCATATCCCGAAAGTGCCGAAGTAATTATTTGACCAATAGTTACAGTTGTCGCCATAATTATAGAATTTACAAACTGTCTTCCAAAATTTGTATAGTTCCAAGCATCAATATAATTTTCCCACATATATTTTTTCGGAAAAATCGAAAGTGTTGTTCTAACTTCAATATCTGATTTTAATGATGTCAGAATTATCCATAATAACGGGAATAAAAATACAAGAGATGCTAATATACTAACAATCAATTTTATATTTCCTATTTTTTTCTTTTCCATTCTTTATCCTTCTTTCTCTAATCTTTTTTCTTACTTATTTTAAATTGCACTAAAGTAAGTAATAGTACCATAACCAAAAGTATTATGGCTGCAGCAGATGCATAACCTAATTCAAAACTGCTAAAAGCTTTTCTATATATATAATATACAAATACTGTTGTAGAGCCTGTTGGACCACCTTTGGTCATTGCAAATATTTGCTCAAATGTTCTGAAAGAAAAAATAGTACGTATTACTAAAACAAAAAGAGTTGTAGGCATAAGAAGTGGCCAAGTTATTTCTTTGAATTGTTGCCATTTTGTGGCACCATCAATTTCTGCAGCCTCATAATAACTGGCATTTATAGAATTAAGTCCTGCTAAAAAAAGAATCATATTATAACCGGCATCTTTCCATATAGTCATCATGATTACGGATTTCATTGCAAATTTTTCATCTACCAACCACGGTATTTTTTGTCCTCCGAATTTTACAATCAGAGTATTTATTATCCCGTAATCTTTATTTAATAGCCAAACCCAAATAAGCCCCGCTGCAACAAGAGAAGTAACTACAGGAGAGAAAAATATTGTTCTAAATAGACCCTTCCCTTTCAAATCATTATTAATAAGTAGAGCAAGTCCCAATCCTGCAGTCATTCCTAGAGGAACAGACCATCCTATAAAAATGAAGGAATTTTTTACCGTATTCCAAAACTCTTCATCACTTAATAACTGTTTATAATTATTTAAACCTATAAATTCTTTTGTTCCCATCCCATCCATATTATAAAAGCTATTAATTAATAATTGAATAGTAGGATAAAAGGTAAATATACCCAGTAAAATAAGTGCAGGAGCTAAATAGAGCCAAGCCGAAACAGACTCTTTTTCTAAAAATTCTTTAAATTTTTTCATAATTATCCTTTCCGCAATTTATATTTTAGGCGAGAAAAAATTCTCGCCTATAAAATAAAATTATTTTTTAATTGCTTAGTTATAATGTTTAGCAATAAATTTAAGATTTTAATTCCTCGGACATCTAAAAAACTTAAAATACAATGATATTCCACGCCTTCGGCGCAGAAAGGATGGGGCTTTGAGATATAACCTCGCGCCCACCGCAAGGATTCCCCCTCACGACTCCTTTAAGACCCTGATTTTACTACATTATTTTATGACTAATTTTTATTTATTTTAATAAATCATTTGTGTAAGTAGCAGCTCTTTCTAAAGATGTTTTTGCATCTTGCTTATTATAAAGAGTTTTTTCTATTTCTTTACCTAAGTATTCTGATATTTTTACATATTCAGGAATAGAAGGTCTAGCTTTTCCAAATTGCATTTGATCAGAATAAGTTTTTATAAATTCGTTTTCTTTTAAGAAATCTTGGTATTGAGTATTTGCTGCAGCACTTTTAGATACAGGTAAATATCCTGTTTTTATAGCCCAATCAACTTGGAAGTCTCCAGACATTATGAATTTTGAGAATTTCCAAGCAGCACTTTCTCTGTCAGCGTTAGATTTGAATAAGAATAAATTTTCTCCACCAATATTTGTGGCATTTCTACCTTTTCCATCAACAGCATATTTCCCAGCGCTTGGAAGCATTATTACACCATATTCAAATCCGCTATTTTTACTAGCATCTTCCAAAGTTCCGTAATTCCAAGGTCCGTTTATCATCATTGAAACTCTTCCAGCCAAGAAATCATCTGTTTTGTAACCTGCATCTGGTTCAGAGAAGCTTGCAACTTTTTCTTTTTGAACTAAATCAGTCCAAAATTGAAGTGCATTTATACCTGCAGCAGTATTAAAAGCTGCTTTATCTGAAACTTCAGATAAAAATTCTCCGCCAGCTTGCCATAAAAGAGTTTGCCAAGTCCATACAGTCCATTCGCTGTTTCCAAGAGGTACTTGGAATCCCATTCTATCAGCTTTTGTAAGTTTTTTTGAAACTGCAAGTAAGTCATCCCAAGTTTTTATACTTTGAGGATCAATTCCTGCTTCTTTAAAATGTTTTTTATTGTAGTATAAACCTAAATTGTTCGCAGAAAACGGAACTGTCCATATTTCTCCTTTATATGTCGAAACATCCCATAATCCTTGATAAACGTCATTTTTATCAAAAGATGAATCCGATTTTATTAAATCTTCTATTTTAACCAGATTTCCTGTTTTAGCTAGTTGTCCTGTATACGCAGGAGCCCACCACATAAGGTCCGGAGCTTTGTTTCCTGCTATTGCAGTCATTATTTTACCATTTACTTGATCGGCAGCACCGTAATTTTGAGCTTTTACTGTAATACTGGGATTTTTACTTTCAAATTCTTTAATTTTACTTTCAAGAATAGCAACACTATCTGGAGATTCTATTCCATGCCAAAACACAAGTTCTACATTACCTGTTGAAGCACTTTTATCATCGGCTTTAACACTATCCTTTTTCCCACAAGCAGTAAAAATTAGCAGACTTAACGACAAAATCCATAATATCTTTTTCATTTGTATCCTCCTTAATTTTTTAAAAAATATGTGGCAAGCTTTTCATTTTTGTCTTTAAATTAATCCCTAAAAATTTCCTTGAAATACAAGTCTTGAGTTCTTAGGGATTAATTATTATTTTTTCATTTTGAATTAAAACGGTTTTTTTGTACTTATACGGTTATTTAATTTCAAAATTTATACATTTTTATGATAAGCTTTTCATCTACTCAACTATACCTTTTTTAATCCCAACATGTCAAGATAAAATGAAAATTTATTTTAACCATAAAAATTCAAAAGGCAATAGCTTAATTTCTCTGTTATGCACTTCTACCTTCT
>JAGNSM010000054.1:0-3265 GCA_017988045.1 Fusobacteriaceae bacterium | reverse complement strand
CCAAGTCCTATATCGTCATGACATCTTATATAATTTATCCAGGTTGTTCCTTTCGGAAGTCTAGGAATATGGCTTAAACCATTTTCCAATATTTTTTTATTTTGCGTTGCCATAGCATCCCAAAGATAAACCATGTACGAAGCGTTATAAGCAATCTCACACTCTTCTTCCCCACCTAATCCAAGATATTTCACTATGTCTTCAGGTTGGACTATAGCTTCGGCTTTAAAAAGAACTCCGGGAGCTACGATTTTTGTGCAAGCTTTAAAAAGTTGTAAAATAGTGTGCGCTTCCGGTAGATTTTGGCTTGATGTACCTATTTTTTTCCACATAAATGCAACGGCATCAAGTCTCATTATATCAATACCTTTATTTGCCAAATTCAATAATATTTTTGCCATTTCTATAAAGACCTTTGGATTAGTATAATTCAAATCCCATTGATAAGTATTAAAAACCGTAAATACCCATTTGTTAATTTCCGATAAATAAGTAAAATTACCAGGAGCCGTTTCCGGAAAAACTTCGGGTAAAGACTTCTCAAATTCATCTGGAATTTTTCTGTCATCATACATATAGTACATATCTTGAAATTCTTTTTCTCCATTCAAAGCTTTTTTTGCCCATTCATGTTCGTTAGATGTGTGATTCAAAACCAAATCCAATTCAAGAAGCATATTTTTCTCACGAAATATTTTCGAGATATTTTCAATATCTTTCATTGTTCCAAATTTTTTGTCTACAGTTTTATAATCACTTACTGCATATCCACCATCATTTTCTCCTTTTGGCATAGAAAGAAGTGGCATAAGATGAACATAATTAATTCCTAATTCTTCAAGGTAATCTATTTTTTTTATAAAGCCTTTCAAATCTTTATTATACCTGTCAGTATAAAGCATAGTTCCAACCCAGTTTGGATTCATAAACCACTCTTTATTTTCTTCTCTTTCAATATCTATTTTTTTTAAATCATCAACTCTTTCTACATATTTCTCTCCTAACGCTTCCAATAGTTTTTGAAAATAAGCTTCATTTACCCTATTTTTTTCATAAATACTGAAGAAAAGCTCTTCCAATTTATGGTAAGCTTTTCCTAGTCTTGTAAAAAAATAGAAGCTATCCTTACCATTAATTTTTAAAGATAATTTTAAAATTGAATCATTTAATAATTTTTCTTTGTTCATTTTCTCCTCCTTATATAATATATTTTAACTTGTAATTTGCTTAAAAATACTTGATTTATGCATTTAAAGGCAATTAATCAAATCTATTTTGATAAAAAATCATCAAAGCTTATGTATCGCACAAATTTTTCTTTAATTTAAATATAACTCTATTTTTCAAAAAATACAATAGAAATTAAGTTAAAAAACTCTAAAAAAGTTCAATTTATTTTTTTATAGAACAGTTATTTAACTCGACTTGTGCGTTTTTCAAAAAAAATAGGCATCAATCCTAAAATGTTGTAAAATTTGTCACTACACAAAATACTACAACTTAGGTGATGCCAGTGACTATTGTAAATCATTCTGATGATTTAATCAAGTATATTTCTAAACTTAACTTAGAGTTTTCAACTTCTCAAACAAATCATTTATTAAACTTGATAACTGGTTTGATTAACTTAGAAGGCAAAAAGAATCTTTCAAATTTGAACAGAAACTTTTTAAATACTACTAATAGAAGCAATCTTTCTAGGTTTTTAACGATTTCTCCTTGGGATGAAGAAACTGTAAATTCTAAAAGATTAGAAGATTCTTGTAATAAATTAATTGAAACTGCTCAAAACTTTAACAAGCCTATATTTCTTTCCATAGATGACACAATGATTTCTAAGAAAAAGGAATCAAAACATATTGAAGGAATGACAAAACTATTTTCTCATGTAAGTCGTAAAAATGAATGGGCTCATTGTCAAGTTGCCTTACAGGGTAAAACAGGAGATTTATCAATACCCTTAGATTTTAAAGTATATCTTTCTAAAGGATATTGTGAAGAGCAGAAAACAGAATTTAAAAGTAAGAATGATTTGATTAAGGAGTTAAACTTTGTAAAAGAGAATTTAACATATTTACTAATGGATAGTTGGTACAGCAGTTCAAAACTGATAATGAGCGCATTAGTAACAGGGAAATAATCAGTTATTATTTAAACAGATGGGATATAGAAGTGTAATTTAGATATCAAAAAGATAGCTTAGGCCTGTGCCATTATGAAATGAGAAGTTTAAAAGGAATCAAAAGATATTGGTACATAATCTACTTAGCGTATAACTATTTAACCTTGAAAAACGGAGAGACGAGTAAATCAATAGGAACAAAGATTCAAGAAGAAAAAATGCAGAGTAAAATTTCAGAGATTAACATCATATTGGAACTAAAAGCAAAAGGATATTCAAAAGTCAAAATCATAGAATTATTCACTAAAAATACAAAAAAAGTAGCCTAAATTAATAGGCTAGCTTAAGTTTTCAAAAAAATGCACAAGTCGAGTTATTTAAGAAAAAATTCATTTCGAAGATTATGTTTAAAAGTCAATACTTTGCTTAATTCAAGAAAAATACCTCTTCCTTTTGGGTACAAACAGTTTAAACATATTTTTTTTATGATAAAAGCCTCATTAGTTTATTGTGATTTACTGTATCAAAATACTTGGCTAAGTCAATATCTACTATCCAGTTGTTTCCTTAATCAATATATTCTTTACTCTTTGTTATTGCCATTTTACTGCTTCTTTGTTTCCTAAAACCATAACTTTGGTCAGCAAAGATTTCTTCATATATTGGCGATAATATTTGACTTATTGCTTGTTGAATAACTCTGTCTATAGCTGTTGGAACTCCTAGTAGTCTTATTCCACCATCTGGTTTTGGTATCTCCACCCTCCTCACTGGACTAGGCTTGTAATTCCTATACTTAGGGTCTACTGAATTAGAAGCCGTTTCTAAAATCTTGGGCTTCTGCCCAAACCCGACCAGCAACGGTTGCTGGACACCTTATAAATTAACAAGTTATACTTACTTAATTTAAAATCATAAGGATTAAACGTCACGTTTACGAGGTTTTTAGATACTCTTAATTTCTGAAAGAAATTCTAGAATAATCTTATGCAGAGCAAGCGTAATCCAAGGATTAAATGCTTAGTTTTTAATGTTTTTTGAAAAAAACCGTGCACTTTTTTCTTGAAAATAATATTGGACACTTTTGAAATAAAAGTGTTGATGTTTTTCAGCAAACCCTATGTAGTTCTTGTTCATCAGACC
>JAGNSM010000150.1 GCA_017988045.1 Fusobacteriaceae bacterium | reverse complement strand
GAAGTTGTTTTAGATAGAGCAAAATCAATGGTAGAAAGAGATAAAAATCATCCTTCAATTCTAATTTGGTCATGTGGAAATGAAGCATTTGGAGGAGAAAATATCTATAAAATGTCGGAATACTTTAGAACAAGAGATAATTCAAGACTTGTTCATTATGAAGGAATATTCTGGGATAGAAGATTTAATGATACATCAGATATGGAAAGCAGAATGTATGCGAAGGTAGAAGATATTGAAGCATACTTGAACGATAATCCCACTAAGCCTTTTATAAGTTGCGAATATACTCATTCAATGGGAAATTCTAACGGAAATATGCATAAATATACAGAACTTGAAGATAAATATCCAATGTATCAAGGTGGATTCATTTGGGATTATATAGACCAAGGAATTATGACAAAAGATAGATTTGGTAAAGAGTTCCTTGCTTATGGGGGAGATTTTGGAGACAGACCTACTGATTATAACTTCTGTTTTAACGGAATAGTTCTTGCCAACAGAAAACCATCTCCAAAAATACAAGAAGTTAAATATTTATTTAGTAATTTTAAACTTTATCCTAAAAAAAATGAAGTATTAATAAAAAATGAAAGTTTATTTACTAATGCTAATGAATATGATTTGAAATACAGCGTTAAAAAAGATGGGAAAACAATTTTCACTAATAAAATTGTTGCAGATGTGGAACCTTTGTCAAGTAAAACAATAGTTCTGAATCTTCCAGAGTTCACTGAAGGTGGAGAATACATTGTAGAAACAGCCCTTGAACTAAGAACAGAAACTATTTGGGCATGTAAAAATCATGAGATAAGCTGCGGACAATATGTTTATGAGGTAGAAGCAGTTAAGGAAGAAACAGAATTAAAAGAATTAGTAATTGAAAATTCAGATGTAAATTTAGGAGTAAAAGGAGATAATTTCCATTTTATTTTCTCTAAAGTACAAGGAAAACTTGTTTCTATAAAATATGGAAACAAAGAGTTCGTAAATGTTCCTCCTGTTCCTAATTTCTGGAGAGCTCCTGTTGATAACGATAAAGGTAACATGATGGCTCAAAGATACGCTCAATGGAAGCTTGCAAGTCTTTATGCAATTCCAACAAATATGGAAATAAAAGAAGAGTCTAAAAAAATTACAATTATTTATACTTATGATTTAAATACAATGCCAAAAGCCTATGCAAAAATAACTTACACAGTAAACAGTTTAGGAAAAATCTCTGTAAAAGTAAGTTATGACGGAATAGAAAATATATCAATGATGCCAGCATTTGGTTTAACTATGAAAATCCCTGCTGAATATGAAAACTTAACTTGGTATGGAAACGGACCTGATGAAAACTATTCAGATAGAAAACATGGTGCGAGACTTGGAATATTTAGCAATAAAGTAGCTGATAACGTATCGCCATATTCAAAACCACAAGAATGTGGAAACAAAACAGATGTAAGATGGTTTACAGTTTCTGACAGTACAGGAAATGGTTTGAAAATATCTGCTAAATCTACAGTAGAGTTCAGCGCATTACCTTATACTTCACATGAACTAGAAAACGCAAGTCATCATTACGACCTTCCAAATATCCACAATACAGTCCTTACTATAAATAAAGTTCAAATGGGTGTTGGTGGAGATGATTCTTGGGGAGCCCCTACTCACTCAGAATATCTTATTCCATCAGATAAACCTTTAGAGTTTGAATTTTGTATTGAAGCCTTTAATATCGTATAATATTTTCTTTCCCGAGCTAGTATTATTATAAAAAGGTAAAAAAGCCTAGTATCTATAGTTTAGATACTAGGCTTTTTACATAAACGGATTTTTTTATGCTTTTTACCAAGTATTTTTGTAACTTACCATAGAATAATGTCAGTTTACCCAATTTTAAATACAAGTTTATTAAAATCGCCTATACTTTAGTAAATACAAGAATACTAGTTTTAAAAGGAGATAAAATTATGAAAATACTCGTATTAAATGGAAGTCCCAAGAAAAGTAATAGCAATACAATGAAACTAACAAATAAATTTTTGGAAGGATTAAACAGTATAAATAAAAATTCAGTAAATATAGTAAATATTAATGAATTAAGAATATCAAGCTGTAAAGGTTGTTTTAATTGTTGGACTAGAATTCCTGGAAAATGTGTTATAAATGATGATATGGATATGGTTCTAAAAGAATATCTTGAATCAGATTTAATAATTTGGAGCTTCCCTCTTTATTATTTTTCCATGCCTTCTCAAGCTAAAGCATTACTTGATAGGCTTCTACCATTAAATTTACCTTTTATGGATAACGATAAGAATAACGGTGCTTCCCATGTAGAGAGATATGATACGAGCAATAAAAAATATGTTTTAATCTCAACTTGTGGATTTCATTCTAAAGAAAATAATTATGAAGGATTGGTAAATCAATTTGAAATATTATATGGAAAAGAAAAACTTACAAAGATTCTCTGTACAGAGGGAGAATTATTGAGGGTAGAAGAGGTAAATTTTAGAACAAAAGAGTATTTAGATGATGTATATATTGCTGGAAAAGAGTATGGAAAAGATTTTAGATTTTCAAAAGATACTGAAAGCAAATTGAACGAGCTATTTTTCCCTCCAGAAGTTTTTATTGATATGGCAAATACAAGTTGGAATATAGAAGAAGAAAATAATAATCACGCTGAAATACTTATTAAACAAATGAAAAATATTTATAATCCAAAGTATTTTAGGGGAAATAAAGAACTTATATTAGAATTTTACTTTACAGATTTGAGTGAGAAATTCCAATTAGTTCTGAATAATAAAGAATGTAAATTCTTGAAGAATAATTTTCTAGATTATACTACTAAAATAGAAACTAGTTTTGATATATGGCAAGATATTTCAAAGGGTAAAATAAAAGGCGATGAAGCCCTAGCACAAGGGAAATATAGAGTACTAGGTGATATTAATACTATGATGAACTTTGGTCTTTACTTTGGAAAAGAGGAAAAAAAGGAAAGAAAACAAGAATTAGAGACAAAAATGTTATTGATTTTTTTACCTTGGATATTTTTTTGGACTATGATAAACTTTAATAGTAAAATAGCTGGGATATTGACAATATTAGTTTCAGCCATTATTCCGTTGTTTTCAGCTAAATATAAAATAACAATATATGAAAAATCAACAATTATATTCTCAAATTTATTTGGATTATTAAGTATTCTTAATTATTTTAATGGTTATTTATACTCATTATCATTTATGTTTATGGGAACTATGTGGATTGGTAGCTTATTTTACAAATATCCTTTAACATCAGAGTATTCTATAAATAATTATGCTGATAAAAGTCTCAAAGAAAATTCAATATTTTTGCAAACAAATAAAATTCTTACAGGTTTGTGGGGCGTTATTTATTATTTAATGGGAATATTCTCTATTTTGAAATTTGATAGTTGGGTTAATCTTGTTATTAATAATGCAATTCCTTTGTTAATGTTAGTTTTTACTAATTATTTCGCAAAAGAATATCCAAAATTTTTGATGTCAAAAAATATAAGTATGGAGAGATAAATATGAAAATATGTTTAAAATGTGAGGACAATATCAGAAAGCTTATTGAAGAAATTCTTGTATTTAATAATATAGAAATAGATGATGAATCAGATATTATTTTTGTAGAAAAAGAGTTGTTACAAGAAGTTAAAAGTAGTATTTACATAGTTTTTGATAAAACTGATTTGTCTTCATTTTTAAACTTTATTAAGAAACTTCAAGAAAATACTAAGCAAAAAGAAAAGTTTATAACAGCTCGACTTGAAGACAAATTTGAAATTTTCTCTTATGATAAAATTCAATATTTTGAAGCAGATAATAACGATATTTATTGTATTGTAGATAATGATAAAAATATTTATAAAGTAAAAGAGAAGCTTTATGAACTTGAATCAACATTGGATAATAAAAAATTTATTAGAGTTAGCAAGTCAAATATAGTTAACATAATAAACATAAAAGAAATTATCCCGTGGTTTGGAAGTAAACTCTTAATAAAATTTAAAGGGACTTCCAAGACTATAGAAGTAACCAGAACTTATGTAAAAGAATTTAAGAATTATATTGGAATATAAGGAGTCGATTAGAATGAAAAAATTTATTGAAATATACAAAGATACTTTTTTATCTGCATTTATTGGTGTAATCGTTGGAACTTTTTATATGTTAGTTATACTCTCAAGATATATTGGTGCGAAAGAGATATTAATATCTACATTATTAAGTGCATTAATAGGAATTATTATCGGGTCATCTGCAAAGTTTATATTTTTTCTATTAAAAAAAAATATAATTAAAAATATTAGAACAGCTTATATTATTGAAAGTATTTTAATTGTATTATTAACAGTTTTATTTAGCTATCTCATGGGAGTTCATGAGTTAAAATATTTACTAATAATGGCCTTAATTGCTTTATTCTTTGCATTTTTACTTACTTATAAAAAATGCAATACCTTTATTAAGACTAATGAAAAACTTAAAGAATTTCAAGAAAAATTAAAAGCAGATATTTAAAATTATTTGTTCAAACAGATTGTAGAATTTTTTTGACTTAACTTCATTAGCTTTCTACAATCTGAAAGAACAATATTTTTCTGATAATTTAATCACTCTACCAACCAAATTCAGAGAATTTTACATCATTTTTATAATGTTCTATCGCTTCTTTTATATAATCAACCATATTTTCAGGTAAGTTATTAATATTAAACCATCTTAAATCATCACACTTATTGGGTTCTGCATTTCTAATTTCTCCAGTCCAATTGTTACAAAAGAAAAAATAATCAATATATTCTCCTCGGATTTTCTTTCTATGCATAACATGAATTGTTTGTAAGTCTTCTTTAGCAATAGTTATATCTGCCTCTTCCTTAGCTTCTCTTATCATAGCTTCTGCAACAGACTCATTCCCAT
>JAGNSM010000149.1 GCA_017988045.1 Fusobacteriaceae bacterium | reverse complement strand
ATTTGCATGTACTTCATCGATGTCAATTTCTTCTTCTTCTTCAAATGTGTCAACATATCTTGGTATATTTAAATTGTAGTCATTTTCTCTTATTTCATCTAGTGTTGCAACATGTGAGTACTTCTCAATTTCTTCTCTTTTTTCGTATGTTTCCATTATCTTTTTGATGTTATCATCAGTTAAGATGTTTTGATTCTTTGCTTTCTCAAATTCGTTAGATGCATCTATAAATAGTATGTTATCATCTTTCTGTCTACATTTTTTAAATACTAATATACATGTAGGAATTGATGTTCCAAAGAATATATTAGCTGGTAACCCTATTACTGCATCTAAGTAGTTCTTTTCTTCTATTAAATATGTTCTTATTGTTCCTTCTGCAGCACCTCTAAATAGGACTCCATGAGGTAATACAACTGCCATTGTTCCACTATCATCTAATTGATATATCATGTGTTGTACAAATGCAAAGTCTGCTTTTGATTTCGGTGCTAGTTTACCATATGCACTGAATCTTTCATCATCCATAAACTTAGCATCAGCCGACCATTTTGCGCTATACGGTGGATTTGCTACAATTGCATCAAATTTCATATTAATATGGTAAGGATTTTCTAGTGTATCACCTAATCTTATATCAAAATCTTGGTATGATATGTCATGTAATAACATATTCATTCTAGCTAAGTTATATGTCGTTGCTGTTAGCTCAGAACCGTAATAGTTTCTTACATTTGATTCTTTTCCTACTCTTAATAATAATGATCCAGATCCACACGTTGGATCGTAAACACTTTTCAAGTTTTTCTTACCTAATGTTACTATTTTTGATAATATTTTTGATACTTGCTGTGGTGTATAGAATTCTCCTGCTTTCTTTCCTGCTGATGATGCAAATTGAGATATCAAATACTCGTAAGCATCACCTAGAACATCTATTTCCGAATCTTCATGCTCAAACGATATGTCGTTAAGATTATTCATTACTTTTATTATAAGTGATGTCCTCTCTTTTACAGTTTGACCTAATCTTGATGAGGATAAATCCATATCATTGAATAGATTCATAAAATCATCATTACTTTCAAATCCTACAGTAGATTCAGTTATTTTTGTAATTGCTTTTTGTAGCATTTCAATATCAAATTCTCCTGAATCACCTTTTTTTATTTCTTTAATTAGCTCTGAAAACATATACTGTGGCTCAATTATATATCCGATAGCTCTCATCAATTCTTCTTTTAGTATATCTTGCATTTGAGAATCTTTCCATCCATCGCTATATGTTAAATTATCATCTTCAAGCATTCTATTTGCTACTTTTTCAATCTTTTCTGATAAGTATTTATAGAATATTAGACTTAAAATGTAATTTTTAAACTCACTTGCTTCCATGTTTCCTCTAAGATCATTAGCTATTGCCCATAACTTTTTATGTAATTCTGCTTGTTGAAGTTTTGTTTTTTCTACAACTGTCATTTTTCCTCCTAATTTTTTATGATTTCATTTATTATTGAATCGTATATGTCCATGTTAAGACTAATTTGTTCCTTTAATAGAGAAATCTTTTTATTCATATTATAGTATAATTCTCCAATTTGTTTCTGCTTCTCCATACTTGGAACTTCTACAATTATATCTCTTATCTTTGGTATATTTATAATCTGTGTCATCGTCCCGGATGCTTTTCCTTTAATTTCTGCTCTCATACGGCTGCTATTTAAACATGCCAAAAGATATTTTGGATATATTATATTTGAATCTACTCTTATTTTTACAAACAATGAAGTAATTAATATATCTTTTTCTTTTTCAGTTATTAAAATTGAGTTATTAGGATTTGTTAATCTCATAATTATATCATCAACTTGTGTAATATATTTACTATCAATTTTCTCTTTTGAATTGAATTCATCTACTTCGCTCAAGTCTATAGTACCCGTTTGAATAGTTGATTTTAAATTTAGTTGTTTATATATTTCACCTTTTTCAATTTCTTCTACTTTGTTTAATTTTCTACTTGTAAGTAACCCAGATGTTATCTTGCTTATTGCTCCTATTTTATGTTTTTCCATAAAACCTCCTTCTATAAGTTATTTGTTCACATAACCATAATAACATATAAAAATATGAAAGTCAATAGTTATTTTATAACATAACTTTATTTGCTAGAATACTTTTCTACTATTTCTTTTATGAATTTCTCTAGTAAATCTGCTCTTCTCACTCTTTCTTTAAGACCCTCACCTTTAAATATCTTCACTAATTCTTCTCTCTTCATACTTCCACTAAATTCATATTCTGCTAATTTTTCTTCTACACTATCTTTTTCTATACCCTCTTCTGCGGCAAAAGATATAATTTCATTATTTTTTTGTCTTTCCTCAAATTCATCATACGCGTTATTTACATTATCATTCTCATCTAATGTTGGAACTACTTTATTCAAGAACTCTTTTATCAAATCAACTTTAAGCCGCAATTCTTTGCTATCCGCTTTTTCAAGTTGAGTCATAATTTCTTTTATTCCTCTATTTCTTTCACTAACGTTAGATAAGTTAAGATGGCGCATTAGATTCATAATATAGCTAACATTAATAATATCTGTGTATAGAACTTCTATAGCAAAATCAATATCTGCAAGTATTGATACTTCATCTTTTTTTCTAGTTTTATTCAAGTTGTCATATATTGCAAAATACTTACTCTTATAATCTTCAAACGTTTGCTCATCAATACCTAATTTCTCTTTATTAAATTCAAATTCTGTAAAAGTTTTCAATCTAAGTATTAGTTTTGATATTTCTCTAAATGCTAGTACGAAAACTTTTTGATCTTCTTCGCTCTCTAGCTCATCTACCTCTTCAGGAGATGGTGCTATTGATTGTAATTCTTCAAATCTTTTTTGGAATTGCTCTATATATTTGTCATAGCTTAACATAAGTACAACATCAGTATTCTCTTCATTCGAAAATAATTGTATTGCTTTATCAGTTTGTTCTTTCAAGTTTCTATAACAAACTATGTTTCCGTAGGGTTTTGTATCCTTTTCCACTCTATTAGTTCTTGAATATGCTTGTATAAGACCGTGATATTGTAAATTACGGTCTACATATAGCGTATTTAGAGTTTTACTATCAAATCCCGTTAAGAACATATCCACTACTAAAAGAATATCAATTTGCGCCTTTTTGACGTTTTTAGATACATCTGAGAAGTAATTTTTAAATGTATCTGTGCTATAGTTCGTTCCAAAGGTTATATTATAATCTTTCATTATTCTTTCTAGACTATCTCTTGAATGTTCACTATCAATACCTTTACTTTCTTCATTTGCACCAAAAGTGTATATACCTGCTATTTTTAAGTTACTATTAACATTTTTGAAAGCATCATAATATTTTACTAACATATCAATTGATTGTACAGTTAAAATAGCTGTATATTCTTTATTTCTAGTTTTTGAATCATGTATTGATATTATGTGTTTAACAACACTCTCGATTCTCTCATCTGCCATCCACACTTCATCAGTATTTATAGCTTCTGCTTTTGTTTCATCATTTTCATTTATATGCGACTTAAATGTACTAATGTACTCCACAGAAAATCCTAATACATTGCCATCTCTAATTGCATCTTTTATCAAATACTTATGTAAACACTTCTCAAATATATCAGTTGTGACTCTTCCATCTTGTGATTTATTTTCTGGAAATCTTGGCGTTCCTGTAAATCCAAAATATTGTGCATTCTCAAAGTGGCTTGATATTGCTTTATGCATATCGCCAAATTGTGTTCTATGACACTCATCAATGATAAATATAACTCTTTTCTTTCTATACTCCTCTAACACATGTGCATTTTTATTTATAGCATTTGACATTTTTTGTATTGTGGTTACTATCATTTTCTTATTACTATCTTTAATTTTTTTTACTAGAGATGCTGTACTATCAACCATATCAACAGAATCAGGCTCAAATTTATTGAACTCATCTATTGTCTGACTATCTAAGTCACGTCTATCAACTAAGAAAAATACTTTTTCAATATTTGATTCATTAGATAATATTTGACTTGCTTTAAATGAAGTAAGCGTCTTACCACTTCCTGTTGTATGCCATACATAACCATTGTTTCCAGTCTCTGTTGCTCTATCAACAATAGTTTCAACTGCATAAACTTGATATGGCCTCATTATCATTAGTTGTTTATCTGTTTCATTAATAATCATATATCTAGCAATTATTTTTGATACTCTACATTTTTCTAAGAAGTCATAAGCAAAATCTTCTAACTTATTAATTCTTTTGTTATTAGCATCAGACCAATAAAACATATGACTTTTCAATATTTCATTGTCACTGTTAGAAAAATACCTTGTTTCTTGGCTATTACTAACTACATATATTTGGATATAACGAAATAATCCTTTATAAGAATGCTTTCGGTATCTATCAATTTGATTAAATGCCTCATTTACATCAATACCACTACGCTTGAGTTCAATCTGTACAACAGGTAATCCATTAATAAGGATTGTTACATCATATCTATTTTCATATGTCTTCTCCATAGTTATTTGGCTAAAAACTTGAAATTCATTTTTACACCATTTTGCTACATCGAACAGCTCAATATATACTTTTGAATTATCATCTCGTGTTAGGACATGTTTATCTCTTAATATCTTTGCACTTTCGAACACACTCTTACCGCTAATAATGATTAGAAGTCTTTCAAATTCTTTGTCTGATAACTCTAGACCTCCTAGTCTTTCAATATTTCTTCTGTTAACAATTTTCCTAAAATTAGAATGAAGCGCATCCTCATCTTTTATATCAATTTTTTGATAACCCATATCTACTAACTGAGATAGTAATTTTTCTTCTAGCTTAGCTTCACTTTGGTATGACATCTCCTACACTCCCTCTAATCCTACTTTTTATTCTTATTCTTTTGGTTT
>JAGNSM010000053.1 GCA_017988045.1 Fusobacteriaceae bacterium | reverse complement strand
CCACAGAAAAATTTGTTATTTTAACAAAAATATAGTATTAATTGATTATACTAATTTTTCAAGGAGGTTATTATGAATTTTAAAAGAAGCAGTGGTATTTTATTGCATCCTACATCATTACCATCGCCCTATGGTATTGGAACTTTAGGAAAAGAGGCTTATGCTTTTGTTGATTTTTTAAAAAATTCTTCACAAAAACTTTGGCAAACGTTTCCATTAGGTCCAACTGGATATGGAGACTCGCCTTATCAATGTTTTTCAGCTTTTGCAGGTAATCCACTTTTGATTGATTTGGATATTTTAATCGAAGATGAGCTACTTTCAAAACAAGATATAGCCCCACCAGATTTTCAAAACGATAAAATAGATTATGGAAGATTAATCAATTTCAAGTTGCCACTTCTAAAAAAAAGTTATGAAAATTTTTGTAATAATAAAAATCATTCTGAAAAAAATAATTTTGACATTTTTAATAACAAAAACAATTTTTGGCTTCATGATTATGCTCTATATAGAGCAATTAAAGATACTTTTGATGGAAAATCATGGCTGTTTTGGGATAAAAATATTAAATTCAGAGAGAAATCTACTTTAGCAAAATATGAGAATGAACTTAACTTTGAAATCAATTTTCATAAATATATGCAATTTCAATTTTTCAAACAATGGTTAGCACTTAAAAAATACGCTAATGAAAATAACATAAAAATTATTGGTGATATTCCAATTTTTGTTTCTTTGGATAGCTCAGATGCGTGGGCAAATCCAGAACTGTTTCTATTTGACAAAGATAGAAATCCTGTTAAAGTTGCTGGTGTTCCTCCTGATTATTTTAGTGTAACTGGTCAATTATGGGGAAACCCTTTATATGATTGGGCTTATTTGGAAAAAACAAATTTTGAATGGTGGATAAAAAGAATTCAAATGAATTTTGAAATTTCTGATTTTGTTAGAATAGATCATTTTAGAGGATTTGAAGCTTATTGGGCTGTGCCTTCTGATGAAGAAACAGCAATAAATGGAGAATGGATAAAATGTCCCGGAAAAAAAATGTTTGAAGAAATAGAAAAAAAATTAGGGAAAACAGCTATTATTGCTGAAGATTTAGGTATTATAACACCTGAAGTTGATGATTTGAGAGATAGCTTTAATTTTCCTGGAATGAAAATTCTTCAATTTGCTTTTAACCCTAATGAAGATAACCCTTATTTGCCACATAATCATATAAAAAATTGTGTAATTTATACTGGAACTCACGATAATAATACTACATTAGGCTGGTATCAAAATTTAAGTATAGAAGAAAAGAATTTTATTAAAAATTATCTCAAATTGGATTCTGAAGAAAATATTTCTTGGGATTTAATACAATGCGCTTGGTCTTCTGTTGCTGCTTTTGCTATCTGTCCTTTACAGGATATTCTGTCTTTAGATAATTCTGGACGTATGAATACTCCGGGTGTAGCCAGTGATAACTGGCAGTGGAGATTTAAAAATGATGACTTAACTAATGAACTCTCAGAAAAATTAAGTAAATTAACAAAACTATATTTCAGATAATATCTAAATATAAAAAAATCCCTAATTTAGGGATTTTTTTATATTATAGGCGTTAGTATAAGCCGGATTATGTATTTGATAATCATTTATCTAGATTATTAATTGCTTAATAATTCCAGCAACCTACCATTAAACCAAGACGGGCAGCCTCTTTTATGGTTTCACTTGGTCTTGCTCCAGAGGGGGTTTACCAAGCTAACTTAGTTTCCTAAGCCACTGGTGGTCTCTTACACCACCTTTTCACCCTTACCTTTCGGCGGTCTATTTTCTGTGGCACTTTCCTTAAGATTTCTCTCAACAGCCATTAACTGTCCTCATCGCCCTACGGAGTCCGGACTTTCCTCGTGAAATTCACGCGATTATCTCTAACGCCTTTTATAAATAACTCTTCTTAGCCTTCCACATGAAGGACATACATAAATTTTAATATGTTCTTTTTCTGTTTTTATCTCTTCTTCTACCTGCATATGTTTATTGCACGTTCTGCAATAAGTAAGTATTCTTTTTCTATTGATGTACATATATACTAAATATCCTAAGATTATTATACTAATATAAGCTAAGCTTTTTAATATAAAAATTATTACAGCTCTTTTATCAATTCCATTTTTTGCTTCTGCCGCACTTTTTTCATCAAGTTGTATTGATGTTAGTACGTCACCTGTTTCAGCCAAAAGCTCTAAAGTATAATCACTAAAAGTTTTAGGACTAATTACTCTTTCCAATTCTTCTAGTTTTTTATTAATCTTATCTTCATATCCAGTTAAATTTATATCATTACTAAAAGCTAATTTAACTTTAATTGAATTTTCTTCACCTTTTTGCAATACTACAATTACTTTTCTAGTAGCATTTTCCAAACCACTAAAAACTTTTTCATTTTCTTCTGCTAAAGTTACAACTTCAAAATCTGTTGCTGTCTGTTCTTTAAGTAAATTTATTCTATCATTTAGCGCTTTTACTTCTTCCACTTTAAAGACTTTTCCTTCATCTTTAACTACACCAAAAACAAATGAACTTAATAAGATTAAGGAAAAAAGGATTTTTTTCATTGATTTCTCCTATTTAATTTCTAAAATTCTTTTTTCATTATACACTTCTACCCGCAAATTGTCATCCAATTTTTTTATAATTATTTCATAAAAAAAATGTTCAGCCTCATAGTGTCCTATATCTACTATGTTCAAGCCTTTTTCATATGCATCTAAAGCATTATGATATTTAAAGTCTCCCGTAATAAATACGTCTGCTCCCATGTCATAAGCTTTTTTCCAAAATTCAGCTCCACTACCATTAACTACAGCTACTTTTTTTATTAATTTATCATTAGCTTTAACTACTTTTACAAAATCCAAATTTAATTTATCCTTAACAAAACTAATATACTCTTCTAAACTCATAGGATTTTCTAACTTAAAAAAACGTCCAAGACCAGTTCCTGTTTTATGCTTGTTTTCTAAAGGTAATATTTCAAAAGCTATTTCACTTATAGAATGCTTCTCTCTTATTTTATTTAATATAGAATATAATTTATTTTTTTCTCCCATAATTTGAATATTATAAGAATCAAGTTCTTTTATTTCATTATTTACTAAAACTCTTTCTGTAACCTTGCTTGTATACGTAACCCTCTTGTACTCTAGAAACTCCAATTCTCGAGAACCATTAAGAATACTTAATACTTCCGCCAAAATAGATTTTGATACAAAAATATTCATTTTATATACAGAATAAAAGTTTTCATCCATTATTTTGGTATCTTTTGCCAAAAGTTTTTGAGCTATATAGTTATTAAGTCCATCTTTAGCAGAGTCCAAATTAGTATGGGCGCTATACACATTAATACCATTTTTGATTAGTTTAAGAATTTTTTTTCCTAATATAGTTGAGTCGTTTATTTTTTTTATACTCTCAAATATAATTGGATGGTGTGTAATAATAAGTTCACAACCATTTTCTATCGCTTTGTCTATTACAGAATCAGTTATATCCAAAGATATTTGAATAGCACTAATTTCTGAGTTTCTATCACCAATCAAAAGACCACTATTATCCCATTTTTCTTCCAAACTTATAGGAAAACTTTCTTCTAATTTATTTATAATTTCATAAAGCTTCATTAATCACTCCACAGCCTTTCTCCAACATATCTTAGCTTTCCAAGTGCTCTCTCTTTCAAGACTCTAACTCTTTCGGCAGATATATTCAGTTCTTTCCCAATTTCTTTGAATGTATATCTACCCTCTTCAGACAAACCGTAATACATTTCAATTATTCTTTTTTCTCTAACATTTAGTTTATTTAATAATGTAGAAACTCTATTTCTTTGTTGCAAATCATTTATTGCAGAATCTATTTCATTAATAGTAGAATAGTCTTTAATATCGATATTTTCATCATCTTCTTTAACTTCTCCATACTTCAAATTCATAAGATTCATGTCTACAGCTTTTTTGACCCTAACTATGTCAGCTTCACATATTTCAAGAGCGTTGGAAACCTCATCAACATTAGGTTTTCTTCCCATTTTATTCATAAACTCTTCTTCAAATATTTGATTTTTTTTGTTCATAAGATATATATAGTTTGGGATTTTAATCATATTAACTTTTTTCTTTAATGCATCTATAATTTCTTTCTTTATCCACCAAGTGGCATAAGTAGAAAACTTATATCCTTTGCTTACATCAAATTTATCTATAGCTGTAATTAAACCTATTGTACCTTCTTGTATTAAATCTAAATAGTATACTCCAGATTTACAATAGTGTAAGGCAATTTTGGCAACAAGTCTCAAATTAGACATAATAACCATTTCTTTTGCTTCATTATCACCAGATTTAGCTTTAGTTATTAAGGTCGTTTCATCTTCTTTTTTTAGTAAATCATAAGCTGAAATGTCGTGAAAATATTGATTAATTATATCTTGTGTATAGTAATCTTCAAAATGTACTTCATTTATGTCCTCTTTTTCTTCTTCAGTATCATGAATAATTTTGATATCATCACGTAAAGCCCCTTCAATTAATTTTTCATAATCCTCGTCATCTAAATCAGCTTTCTCAATTAGGTCTTCAAATTTATTTTGAGTAATAGTTTTATTCTTTATAATATCATTTAATTCATCTGCAGAAATAACTTTTAGTATTTTTTTCATTTTAATACCCCCTTTTACTTAATTCAAGTATAACCTAAGAAAGTATTAATTTCAAATTTACTACAAAAAAAAAAATACATTTCGCACATTTTTTTATTACAACATTTTTTCTTTAATTTCATATATTTTAATACAAATAAAAAAATCTTACTTGTTTAAAGTAAGATTAATATTTCATATGGTAGGGCGTAGGGGAATCGAACCCCTGTTGCCAGGATGAAAACCTGGAGTCCTAACCATTAAACGAACGCCCCAATGGTGCCGCTTCCCCGACTTGAACGGAGCACCTACTGATTACAAGTCAGTTGCTCTACCAGATGAGCTAAAGCGGCATATCTTTTTTCGTCAAGACAAGTATAATAATAACACATTTTATGCCTTATGTCAATATTTTTCTCTGTTTACATGCGAATTTTCCTTTGTTTTTCTCAAATAAAAAGAAAAAGCTGTCAAAAGACAGCCTAAAAACTTTTAAAATCTTCTAATTTTTTTCTTCTACTTGGATGACGTAACTTTCTTAAAGCCTTAACTTCTATTTGTCTTATTCTTTCTCTTGTTACTTTAAAGATTTTTCCAACCTCTTCAAGAGTTCTTGGACATCCATCATCTAAACCATATCTAAATCTAAGTACTTTTTCTTCTCTTTCAGAAAGAGTTTTTAACACTTCACTTAACTGTTCTTTTAATAGATTTCTATTAGCTTGTTCATAGGGACTAAGAATTTTATCATCCATTACAAAATCTCCAAGTTCACTATCTTCTTCACTTCCTACAGGAGTTTCTAAAGATATTGGATCTTGATTCATTTCCATGATAGCTTTTATTTTTTCTACTTCCATATCCAATCTTTTTGCTAATACTTCTGGAGTAGGCTCTTTACCTGTTTCTTGTAGGTAAATTCTACTTTCTTTTTTAATTTTATTAATAGTTTCTATCATATGCACAGGTATTCTTATTGTTCTACCTTGGTCAGCAATAGCTCTTGTTATCGCTTGTCTTATCCACCAAGTTGCATAAGTAGAAAATTTAAATCCTTTTTGATACTCAAATTTTTCTACAGCTTTCATAAGTCCCATGTTTCCTTCTTGAATAAGGTCAAGAAGCTTTAATCCACGGTTAGTATGCTTTTTAGCAATACTTACAACTAATCTAAGGTTAGCTTCTACCAGTTGTTGCTTAGCTAGTTCATCGCCTTCTGCTGCTCTTTTTGAAACTTCAAATTCTTGCTCATAAGAAAGTAGTGAAACTTGTCCTATCTCTCTTAAATACATTTTTATTGGTTCGTCAACTTCCATTCCTGAAGTCATTGAGAAAAACTTATCTGGCTCCAATTCCTCATCAGATACACTTTCAACAAATTCTGGATCAAATAAATCCTCTTCGTTTAAAGCTACTTCTTCATCTGAATCTCCATCCAAATCAAGTTTATCATCGTCATCATCTGCTGATGTTTCGAATACAACTCTTTCTTCAACAACTTTTATCCCTTGCTTTTCCATCTCTTCAATCATTTCAGAGATTTTATCTGCAGGGAAATTTTCAGGAAGCTCATTATTAATTTCGCTATAAGTGATAAAGCCCGTACTCATAGCTTTTTTAACAAGGTTTAATACTTGCTCATTTTTAATAAACTCTTTCATCTGCTTCCTCCTACACCAAATTTTTAAAATCTTTATATAAATTATTTACAAACTCGTTATTTTCTTTGTCATCTTCTAATTTTTTAAGAATCTGCTTCAGCTGAAAATATTGATTTAACTTCATACTTTCTTTATATTTCTTCATTTCTTCATTAATTTCTATCCTAAACCAACTTTTAATAAGCTCATACGAAAGTTTTTCTTTATTACTTTCGGACAAACTCATGTAGCTTGTAAGATATACCAAGACTAATCCTTTTTCCTCTTCATTCAAGGAATTATTTTGAATTAATTTTTTCGAGTAATTTACTTTATCTGTATTAATTTCTTCTTTAACCAAATTTATAATTTTTCTTACTATTGGACTTTCTATTTTTTTGTCCCAAAAAAAATCAACAAAATTAGAATATACTAAACTAAGCTTTAAACTTTGTGATTCAAGACTATTTATAATAGATTTTGTATCTTTTTTTTCTATAAAATAATTTTTATTTTCTACTTTCTTAAAAAACTTTGAACTTTCTTTTTTATTATTAGAAATCAACTCTTTTTCTAAAAAGCTTTTATCTATTTCTAGATTTTTAGCTAATTTTTCAAGATAAAGAGCTTTTTCAATATCTTTTTCCAAGATACTAAAAAAAGGTTTAAATGCTAATACAAAATTCTGTTTTCCCAATAAATCATTTAAATTATACTCTTTAGCATAAAATTCATAAAGAAAATCAAAAATTTCCTTTGATTCTTTTACTCTTTCCAAAAATTTTTCTTTTCCAAAACTATTAAGATACTCATCTGGATCTTTAGCATCATCAAATTCAATGACTCTTATATTGAATCCTTGTTCTTTTAATATAAGTCCTGTTCTCTCTGTTGCTTTACGACCTGCATCATCCATATCATAAGCAATTATAACATTAGAGCTGTAACGCTTTAGAAGCTCTCCCTGATCTGTGGTAAACGCTGTCCCTAATGACGCTATAGCTGTGTCAAAGCCAAAGCTATGAGCCTTTAGGACATCCATATATCCCTCCATAAGAATAGAATAATTTTTCTTTCTTATTAAGCTCCCACGTTCTTTAATCCCGTAAAGATTATGACCTTTATTAAATAAAATGGTATCAGAAGAATTTAGATATTTTGCAATATCCTTCCTATCCTCCATGGTTCTACCACCAAAAGCAATAGTTTTTGCTCCTATATTTGATATAGGGAACATTATTCTATCTCTAAAAGTGTCATAATATCCTTTATCACCTTTTTTTATAAGACCCACATTTAATAAGTCTTCTACCGAATATCCTTTATCTATAAAATGATTAAGCAGTTTATCCCAAGAATTTGGAGAATAACCTATATTGTTTTCTTTTATGAATTGTACACTTAATCCTCTTTTATTGAGATATTCAAAAGCATCTCGACCTTCATTATTAAATATCATCTCTGCAAAAAAGTCTCTTGCTTCTTCCATTAATCCATACAATTTTTCATATTCTTTTTCTTTTGCTTCATCAAAAGATTTTTCAAATTGTATATCTATATTATATTTCTTAGCCAGCTCTAAACAAGCCTCATTAAAGCTAATTTTATGATACTGTGAATAGAAAGATATTGTATTTCCTCCTGCACCACAGGAAAAACATTTTGCAATATTCTTTTGAGGACTTACAGTAAAAGATGGAGATGTGTCACTATGGAAAGGACATAGCCCCTTATAATTAGCTCCACTTCTTTTCAAAGAAACAACTTCTCCTACAACCTCTTCAATTTTAAGGCTGTTCAGTAGTTTCTCTACATCCTCATCTCTAATTCTCATCATTTACTCCAATATCAAAAATATAGTATAGACACCTATTCTAAATTATATTACATTTTCGGTAAATATTCAAGGAATAAACATAAACTATATAAAAAAAATATATAATCTTGGAAAGCTTAAAAATCAAAGATAAAAAAATAGAAGTTTCCTTCTATTTTTCATCTATTTTTTCCAAATATTGTTTTATTCCGTTACTAAGATATTCTTTACCGTTTTTATCGATAATTAACGCTTCTAACTCTTTGTGATTTTTTAGAAACTCTAAAATTTCTTCTGGTTTCATAGTAAATAATGAAGTAGAATATAAGTCACAATAAAAAGCATTATCTCCCAAAACTAAAACCATTGAATTGTATTCAGAAGGGTAACCTGTAGTTGCATCGATTATATGATGATATTTCTTACCTTGTATTTCTACAAAAGTTTGATAATCTCCTGAAACTCCCAATGCTTTCCCTGACAAATCAATTGTATAAAGTAATTTTCCTACGTCTTTAGGATTCTGTATCCCTATTTTAAAAGCTTTTCCATCAGGTTTTGAACCTATAGTCTCAATACTAGATATTGCAGTAATCATTGCATTTTTTATTTGTTTCGATTCAAGATATTCTTTTCCTTTATGAATTGCATATCCTTTTAAAAAGGAACCTGTGTCAATTTTTTGACCTTCCTTACTTAAAACTATGTTTTTCTCATTAAGTTTTATGTCCTTATAAGATACTAAACTCATTTTTTTTATTATTTTATTTTTACTAGGAACTTTATCAATATCTAAATCATCAAATCCCCATAGACTCATTATAGGACCTATAGTAATATCAAACTTTCCTTTTGTTATTTCAGAAACTTTAATAGCCTCTGTTATCAAATAATAAAATTCTGAATCTATTTTTTGCTGTACAGTAGGATTTTTATTTAATTTGTATACTATACTTTCTTCATTTCGACTATTATATTTACTTTCAATCTTAGTCATTAATTCAAAAGTTTCTTTTATTAGTGTTTTAGCTTTCGCTTCATCATTATCATAAATAACTATTTTAACACTTGTTCCAAAAATAAATTTCTCATCTTCAACTTTTTTTAGTTCAGTTTTTTTACAAGAAATCAAAAATAAAAAAACTAGTAAGATAAGAATCTTACTATTTTTCATCACTTACTATTTTTCCTTCTAAAACTTCTTTTAATGCAATTTGAACTAAAGTCGATTTTCCTTTTATTTTTGATAAAGGTTCTGCTCCACCAGCTAGTTCTCTAACTCTTTTTCCTGTAACTATTGTTAAAATATATTTATTAGGTATTTTTTTTAATACATCATCAAATAGGATTTTTTCTCTCATTATAATTTCCCCTTCTTTCCTATAATTATTTTTAATTCTTCTACAGCTTTAGGAACAGTATTGTTTATAACAACTAAATCATAAAATTTTTCATATTCAAGTTCTCTCAATGAGTTTGCTAATCTTACTTTTATAACCTCTTCACTATCTGTATTTCTGCCTCTTAGTCTTTTTTCGAGTTCTTCTTCATTAGGAGCTTTAAAAAACACTAGAACTGCCTCTGGAAATTTCTTTTTAATTTGTTCTCCACCTTGTACATCTATTTCCAAAATTACATCTTCACCAGATTCAAGTTTAGCCTCTACCTCTGATTTTAGTGTTCCATAATAATTTCCATGAACATTTGCATATTCTAGAAATCCATCATTTGCTATTTTTTCTTCAAATTCAGCTATTGTAAGAAAATAATAATCTACAGCATTTACCTCTCCTACTCTAGGTTTTCTAGTAGTAGCAGATACTGCTAAAGGAATCTTCATTTCTTCTCTCACTAACTTTGTAACTGTTGATTTCCCTGCTCCAGATGGCCCTGAAACAACAAATAAAATACCTTTATTCATATTTTTACCCCTACTCAATATTCATACTTTGCTCTCTCATCTTTTCCACTTCTGTTTTAGCATCAACAATGATTTTACTTATATCATAAGAATTACTTTTTACTCCTGTAGTATTAAGCTCTCTAAAAATTTCTTGTAAAATAAAATCCATTTTTTTCCCAATATCATATTCTCCAGAACTAATAAGCTCTCTAAATGATTTAATATGAGAATCTAATCTACTTAATTCTTCCGATATATCACTTCTATCTGCAAAAATTAGAATTTCTTTTAAAATATCCTCTTCTTTAAACTGAATATCATCTCTAATTTTATTAACTCTTTCAATTAGCTTATTTTTATACGTTTCTACTACAGTTTCACGATATTTTTTTATTTCATTCACATAATGATATAAAATATCTAGTCTCTCAATGAAATAATACTCTAATCTTTTTCCCTCTTCAACCTTCATTTTATTTATTTTCTGAATTACTTCATTTAATTTACCAGTAATAAAATGAGTATAAAGAGTTTCATCAGCAGCCAAATCAACTTTTTTTACTACGTTTCCTGCTTTTAATAGTGTTTCAAGTTTATTATCAAATTTAAGTTTAAATTCTTTTTCCATATTATCAAGAAGTTTCATATAAGCTTTTGCAGAATTTTTATCAAAACTGAATAATTCTTCTACCTCTCTCTTATCTTCAAACTCAATTCTTAAATCTACTGAACCTCTATTTATTTCATTGGAAACTTGAGTTTTTATTGTGTTTTCTAAAAAATTTAAAATATAAGGTATTTTAACCTTAAGGTTCAAATTTTTGTTATTAACACTTTTTATTTCTATTGCTAATTTAAACAAATCATTTTCAGAAGTAAAATTTGCATAACCAGTCATGCTTCTCATGACTTCCTCCTCATGTAAAGTCTAAAAAGGGCTTTCTATAAAGTCCTTTTCTGCTTACTTATCATTTTGAATAAATTCAATATTTTTTATATTTCTTATTGAAAAGTAAGGCGACTTGTGCCGCCTTACTTTTTATAATACTATTACTTAATCTATTCTTCAGTTTTCTCTGCTTTAGCAGGGTTAATATCTGTATAAATTCCAAATCCTGTTCCAGCTGGTATTCTCTTACCTATAATTACATTTTCCTTTAATCCTTCTAGTCTATCTATTTTACCTTCAATAGCGGCATTAGATAATACTTTCGTAGTTTCTTGGAATGATGCAGCAGATATGAATGATTCTGTATTAACAGCAGCTTTAGTAATACCTTGAATTATTGGAATATATTCAATAACTCTCTTACCTTTTGCTTTTAATGCTTCATTTTCTAAATCAGCTGTTCTTTTATCAATTACTTCTTCTTCTAAGTATAAAGAATCTCCAGAATTTGTAATTTTTATTTTTCTAAACATTTGCTTAACGATAACTTCTATATGTTTATCATTAACAGTAACTCCTTGATCTCTATACACTTGTTGTACAGACTCAAGTATGTATTGTTCAGCTTCTACCAGTCCTTTGATTGATAAAATATCATGAGGTGAAATAACTCCATCAGTTAGTTTATCTCCAGCATTTATAACCATACCGTCAGTAACTACTAAATGTTCTCCAACAGGAATTAAGTATTCTTTCATTAATTCATTGCTTTCTTCATTTTTTATAAGAATTACTCTCATACCTTTTTTCTTTTTATCAGTTATTTCAACTTTACCAGCTAACTCAGTAACCATAGCTTTCCCTTTTGGATTTCTAGCTTCAAATAACTCTTGAACCCTAGGAAGACCTCCAGTGATATCTTTAGTTCCTTCTCCTTCTTTAAGGATTTTAGCTAATATTTGACCTTTTTTAACATCTGTACCCTCTTGAACCATCAAATATGATCCATAAGGAATACTGTATTCTGCAACTTTGTTGTTAGAATTATCAAATATAATAATTCTTGGCGATATATCTCCTGTTTCCATTGGTTTTATTGCCATTCTTTCAGTTACATTATATTTAATATCAAAGTTTTCTTTAACATAAAGCTCTCTATACTCTACTCTTCCATCTCTTTCAGTTATTATTGGTATATGGTAAGGGTCAAATTCAACTAGAACATCTCCAGCTTTAACTTTTTGTCCTTCTTCTACCTTTAATATAGCTCCTGATGGAACTTCAAATTCATGAGTTTTGATGATAATTTTTGCAGATTGAGAAACTACTGTTTTTTCATCTGTTTTATCATTATCTAAAATTCTCATTTCTTTAAATTTAATAACTCCATCTATATCTGTTTTGATGTCAGTTATAGCATTTTGTGCTTGAGCAACCCCTCCAGTATGGAAAGTTCTCATTGTAAGCTGAGTTCCTGGTTCTCCGATTGATTGAGCTGCAATAACTCCAACTGCTTCCCCAAGAAGTATTTCTTTATGATTAGCAAGATCCATACCATAACATTTTTGACAAACACCTTTTTCAAGGTTACAAGTTAATGGAGATCTTATTTTTACTTTAGTGATTTTTAATGATTTAATTTTTTCAATTAAATCTTCTCCAACAAGAGTATTTCTTTCAGCTATTAATTCACCTTCATGAACTAAATCCTCTACAAGTACTCTTCCATCTATTCTTTCTTCCAACTTCTCGATTACTTTACCATCAACTAATAGGTCAGCAACTTCAATACCTTGATGAGTTCCACAATCTACTTCATTTACGATAACTTCATGAGAAATATCAACTAGTCTTCTTGTTAAGTATCCTGAATCGGCAGTTCTTAATGCCGTATCTGCTAGTCCTTTTCTTGCTCCATGTGATGACATGAAGAACTCTAATATTGTTAGTCCTTCACGGAAATTAGCTTTTATTGGTATTTCGATGATTCTACCAGACGTATCTGACATCAGTCCTCTCATACCTCCAAGTTGTCTAATTTGAGCTATAGATCCCCTTGCTCCTGAGTTCGCCATCATATAAACTGGATTGAACTGGTCTAGGTTATCCATCATTTTCTTTGTAACATCGTCAGTCGCTTTTGACCAAACTGCTACTGTTCTTCTGTATCTTTCTTCATTTATGATAATTCCATCTTTATATTCTTGTTCAATTGCTGCTACTTGATTATCAGCATCTTCCAAGATAGCTTTCTTTTCAGGTGGAACTTGTAAATCTTCTATTCCTACTGTTACCCCTGCAAATGTTGCATAATGGTATCCGAAGTTTTTAATATCATTTATAAGTTCTGCTGTAATTGCAAAACCATAATTTTTATATAATTTACCTATTAATACTCTTAATTCATTTTTACCAAAAGTTATATCATAATTTCTCATAGCCTCTGGCAATATGTCATTAAACATTATTCTACCTGAAGTAGTATTAATCATTTCATTATTTATTCTAACTTTTACTACTGCATGTGTATCAAGAACATCATTTTGATAAGCTGTTAAAACTTGCTCTTTATTAGAGTAAGATTTTCCTTCTCCTCTAGCTCCTGCTTTATCTTTAGTCATATAATAACATCCCATAACCATATCTTGTGATGGAACTGCTATTGGTTGACCATTTGAAGGTGAAATAATGTTATTTGGAGCAAGCATTAGAAGTTTTGCTTCCATTATTGCTTCTGGTGATAACATTAAATGTACTGCCATTTGATCTCCATCAAAATCGGCATTGAACGCCGCACAAACTAATGGATGAAGTCTAATTGCTTTACCTTCTATTAATACAGGTTCAAAAGCTTGAATTGACAGTCTATGTAGAGTTGGAGCTCTATTTAATAAAACTGGGTGATCTTGAATAACATCCTCAATTACTTCCCATACTTTATCATTAGAATCTTCAACTAATTTTTTAGCAGATTTAATATTTTGTGCTATTCCTCTTTGAACAAGTTCTCTCATAATAAATGGTTTATATAATTCAAGAGCCATTTTTTTAGGAATTCCACATTGATGCATTTTCAAAGAAGGTCCTACAACGATAACTGACCTAGCTGAATAGTCAACCCTTTTCCCAAGTAAGTTTTGTCTAAATCTTCCTTGTTTACCTTTTAACATATCAGATAGTGATTTTAATTCTCTGTTATTTTGAGTAACAACAGGTTTTCCTCTTCTACCATTGTCTATTAACGCATCTACTGCTTCTTGAAGCATTCTTTTTTCATTTTTTACAACGATTTCTGGTGCATTAATTTCAATTAGTTTTTTAAGTCTGTTATTTCTGTTGATAACTCTTCTATAAAGGTCATTTAAATCAGATGTTGCAAATCTTCCTCCATCTAATTGAACCATTGGTCTAAGATCAGCTGGAATTACTGGTACATCTTTAAGTATCATCCAATCAGGTTTATTCTTAGAGTTTATAAAGTCTCTTACAATTTTTAATCTTTTAACAACTTTTTTTCTTTTTTGAGCTGAGTTAACATCTTCTAATTCAGCTTCTAATTCTACTTGAAGTTTTTCTAATTCTAATCTTTCAAGAAGTTTTAAAACAGCTTCTGCTCCCATAAGAGCTTCTATTTTATTTCCAAACTGTTGTCTTAATAATTTGCATTCTCTCTCAGTAAGTATTTTCCCAACTTTAACAGTAGGTTCACTACTTTCAGTAATGATATATCTAGCAAAATATAATACAGATTCTAACTCTTTTGGAGAGATTCCCACGATAAGAGCCATTT
>JAGNSM010000148.1 GCA_017988045.1 Fusobacteriaceae bacterium | reverse complement strand
TCTTCAATCAATTTATCTATATCAAGTTCTTTTTCGCCCTCTTCACAAACTGAAATTTCAGGTCTTATTACAGGATTTTGTGGAACAAATACAGTACAACAATCTTCATAAGGAAGTATTGAAGTTTCATAAGTTCCTATTTCTCTTGATATTTGTATAATATGATGTTTATCCATACTTGCTAGAGGTCTAATTACAGGTATAGTTGTAACTGCATTTATAGCTGCCATACTCTCAAGAGTTTGACTTGCTACTTGTCCAATACTATCTCCAGTAAATAATGCCTTATAATCATATTTATTAGCAACAACTGTTGCAATTCTAAGCATAAATCTTCTCATAATTGTAATGTAATATTCTTTCGGACATTTTAACCCAATTATTTTTTGAATTTCAGTAAAATTAATTACATATAATTTCATTTTACCTGTATGTTTTGCAAGAATTTTAGTTAAATCTACAACTTTTTCTTTTGATCTTTCACTAGTAAATGGGAAACTGTGGAAATGAAGAGCATCCATTTCTACTCCTCTTTTTAGTCCCATCCATATAGCAACTGGACTGTCAATCCCACCTGATAAAAGAGTTAATCCTCTACCTGATGTTCCAATTGGTAATCCTCCAGCTCCTTCAATTTTCTCAGAATAAATATTAGCAGCTGTAAAAGTAACTTCGACATTAACAACTACATCTGGATTTCTAACGTCTACTGAAAGTTCTCCATCAAACATAGCTAGGATATATCCACCAACTTGTCTAGAAATCTCCATAGAATCTAAAGGATACGTTTTATCAGCTCTTTTTGCTTCTACCTTAAATGTTTTTTTACCAACAATAGCTTTTTTCAGCATTTCCAAAGCTTTAGCTTTAATGTTATCCAAATTTTTATCAGTTTTCATTATTGGAGAAATATTGTAAATTCCCGGAATAAGTTTTACACCTTTTATTATTTCCATAGTGTTTTCATTAGCATTTCTTATATAAATTCTTCCATAAGAACGCTCAACTGATACACCTTTAAAATCTTTAGTAACTCTTTTTACATTTTTAATAAGTCTGTATTCAAAATCTCTTCTGTTTCTACCTTTGAGAACCATTTCGCCTTCTCTTAAAATAATATCACTATACATTTTTACCTACCTTCTAAACATTCTAAGCATTTCTATGCCTTCTTTTAATATTTTTATAAATTCATCTATTTCTTCTATTGTTGTATATTTACTAAAACTTACTCTTATGGAACCTTCCATGTAATCTCTTGGAACACCTATTTCACTTAGTATTCTTGAATTTTGCTTTGATTCTTTTGAGGAACAAGCAGACGTTGTAGATACATATATTTTATATGAAGCTAAATGATGTAAAAGAGTTTCAGCTTTAACTCCTTTAAATCCAAGATTTATAAGAAATGGTGAACTTGTATATGTTTCATTATCCAAAAGTTCAGTTCCATTTATACAAGAATCTTTAATTTCACTTAAAACTCTTTCTTTCAAATAATTATAAAGCTTTTTAGTATGCTCTAATCCCATTTCTAATCCATCTTCATTAATTATTTTACAAGCTTCACCAAAGCCAACTATTCCAATACTATTTTCAGTTCCTGCTCTCATTCCAAACTCTTGAGAACCTCCATCAACAAGAGAACGAAGCTTTAAGCCATCTCTTATGTACAAAGCTCCCACACCTTTTGGTGCATGAATTTTATGTCCACTTACGCTTACAAGGTCTGCTTTCCACTCTGAAATTTTCATAGGTAATTTTCCAAAGCTTGCAACTGCGTCTACATGAAAAATGGTATTTGAATTTTTTTCTTTTATCAAATTTCCAATTGCTTTCAAATCTTGTATTGTTCCTATCTCATTATTAACATGCATTATACTCACTAAAATAGTATCTTTTCTTATTAACTCTCCTAATTTATCCAGATTAACAAAGCCATTTTTATCTACAGACAGATAACTTACTTGGAAACCTTCTTCCTCAAGCCTTTGAGCTTGATTATGAACAGAAGCATGTTCTATAGAAGAGATTATTATATGCTTTCCACGATTAGAGTATGTTCCTAAAGTTCCTTTAATTGCTAGATTATTTGATTCACTTCCACCAGAAGTAAATATTATATTTTTTTCTTTTGCACCAAATAATTTAGCAACTTGGAATCTAGCTTCCTTAATTCTTTTCTCAGCATCTAATCCTAGCTGATGTAAAGAAGATGGATTTCCTATTGTATTGTTTAGCATATCAATAACTACGCTTTTTATTCTTTCATGAACTGGAGTGGTAGCCCCATTATCAAGATATATCATTTTGCCTCCAAAAATAGAAAATTTTACTAGAAATTATAACATATTCTTCAATTTTACTCAAGTATTAATGAGCCTATAGTTCTTGTTTCGTACTTATTCAATTAGAAGTGATTTTTTCAACTCTTAGGCGCTCACTACACTAGCTTTTCGTATAAGATGCATCTAAATTCTTTTATAATATATTTCAAAATCACTTGAGATTTTTCTCAAATAAAGGTATAAATTAATATACTTATAAAAGCGGTGATGAAATGAAAAAAATTATTACATATTTATTAATATCATTTACTATCTTATCCAATATAGATGACGTTATTGTAAAAGAAACTAGCACAAGACCCAAAGTTGGTTTAGTCCTCAGCGGTGGTGGTGCAAAAGGCTTTGCTCATATAGGAGTATTGAAAGTTTTAGAGGAAAATAACATTCCTATAGATTACATTTCTGGAACTTCTATTGGAGCATTAATTGGACTGCTATATTCTGCGGGATATACTGTTGCTGAAATTGAAGAGATTGTGGATTCTTTAGATCCTTCAATGTTTTTTACTGATAAAATTAAAAGAGAAGATTTACCAATGGAAGAAAAAGTATTTTCCGAACGTTATACTTTTTCTCTTCCCCTAAAAAACTTTAAGATTGACTTACCTCAAAGTTTGATTCCTGGTCAAAACATATATATGTTTATGAAAAAACATCTTTGGGAAGCTAGAAAAATTAGAGATTTCAACAAATTACCTATTCCAGTTCATATTTTGACTACAAATATAAATACAGGAGAAGAGGTTGTACTAACTAATGGAGATGTTGTAAAAGCTCTTGCTGCTAGTATGGCTTTACCAGCTTTTTTTCATCCTATAAAGTGGGATGACAATACAATACTTAGTGATGGGCTTTCTTCCAATAATTTTCCTGTAGAAGAAGTCAAAAAAATGGGTGCGGATATTGTCATTGGAGTAAATATTAGTGCTCCCCTAGCAAAAATGGATGACCTTAATTTTATAACAGTTTTAAATCAAATACAATATTATAGAAGTTATGATAAAACTAAAGAGCAAAAAGAAATGGCTGATATACTTATAGAACCTGATACTTCAAAATATTTCCCCTTAGACTTTAATAAAAATAAAGAACTAATCACTCTTGGAGAAAAAGCTGGACTTGAAAAAATAGCTGACATAAAGAAGCTCATTCCCAGTGAAATACCCCTAGAAAAAGTTTCTATTATAAACCCTAAAGATTATATCGATAAAGCTCTTGTTACTAAAATAGAAATTAAGGGACTTAAAAATCTTGACGAATCATTTATTAAAAATATTATCCGTGAAAAAACACCATTTTATATCTCACAAATTGAAATTGAAGATTTAATTCAACGTTTTTATGCATTTAACTTTTTTAAAAGAGTATTTTATGAATTCAATGAAGATACACTTATATTAACTTTTGAAGAAAAAACAATGGATAGAATTAATTTTGGATTTAATTATAAAAATATTAACGGGGACAATGAAGGAAAAGTTGTTGTAGGATTAGACCTCAATAATTTGGGAATTAAAAATAACAAAACTAATCTTGATTTGATTGTCTCTGGGCTGCCCAAAATTACTCTAAAAGATTATATTTACTATGGAAAAGGCATTTTTGGAAAAGTTGGATTATTAACTACACTAAACTATGAGAAAAATAATATTTATAACATATACAAGGATTCTTCTAAAACATACCCAGATTCTTCTTCTAACTTGTATGAGCTTGATTTATTGGTAGGATCTATTACTGGTAAAAAAAATCTTGTAGGATTTGGAGTTAATTTTGAGAAGTTAGATTATGAAACTAGTAGCACTTTACTTGAAAGTGAAGATAATATTGACTATTATCTAAAATGGACTTACGATTCTTATGACCGAGCAGTATTTCCAAATAAAGGAACTCTTCTAAAATACACTTGGGCAATTGATTTTGCTCATATCTTTGAAGATGACAAGTTATATAATTGTGTTGATTTATATTTAAGCAATTATGTCCCAATTAATGAAAAGCTCTCATTAATTAGTGCTATAAGCATTGATAAAATTACTGGAGAAGATATTCCTTTCAGCAAATATCCCTTAATTAAAGGGATGGTAGAAAGTGGTCAATCTTTTTCATTTTATGGATTAGACTATAAAGGAATAAGAACTAAAAGCGATGTGCTCCTTCAATTTGGTCTTAAGTATAACATAAAAGATAATCTATTTTTTAGTGTTATTGGAAATGGTGGAGCCTATACTGACTTAAATAATGAAGTTAATGATATATCTGGATATGGTATTAGTCTAGGAAAAACTACAGATTTTGGACCTCTATATTTAACTTATTCAAATTCTGAAAAAGGTTCGCATTTATATTTAAATTTTGGATATGAATTTTAATTTTAGGGCAATTTACTTGCCCTTTTTCATTTTATTGAAAATAAATAACACAATCAATTTTCTTTAATAATTGTATAAAACTTGTTATAATACAACAATAATACTAAGTAACTTATTGGAATAATAACACTTTAAATTTCTCAAGGAGACCCTATGACTTTTAGTAAAGAAACTTATATAAACCGAAGAAAAACTCTTGCTGAAAATTTTGAAAATGGAATTATCATTTTATGCGGAAATGATTTGGTTCCGATGAATTATG
>JAGNSM010000147.1 GCA_017988045.1 Fusobacteriaceae bacterium | reverse complement strand
CCAATTCCAAATCCTAAGAGGATATTTCTTCTTTTTTGTCTAGTAAGATTTCTAAAACTAATTTTCGAAATTATTCCCATTTTATCCTCCTAATCTCTAGATATAGCATCTAAAGGTTTGATTTTGCTAACTAGTTTTAAAGGATATATTAATGATACTATTGTTACAAAACAAAGCTCAATTACACCTATAACCAAATCTGTAAAAGTGATTATCGGATTAAGATAATCTCCTCCATAAGCAAGTTGTAAAAACTCATTTGATGTTTCAATTTTTACTACTTGAAGTAACATTACAAGTAATATCCCTGCCCCAATTCCAATCCCACCAAAAAAGAAAGCAAGATAACCAGTTTCTTTTACAAACATTATTCTAAGAAATTTTTTCTGAGCTCCAACAGCTCTCATCATCCCAATTTCAGTAACCCTTTCCATTGCAGTCATTGATAAGGTATTCATAATAACTATTATGGCTACAAAGAATATAAATAGTACAAAAATATTCAGAGCTATTTTTATAAATAAAGCTATTTTTCCCATAAAACCAAGTGAAGCAGACCAAGTTACTGCTCTAACTTCCAATTTCTTTTCTTTAAATTCTTTATTTAAATTTTTTATTAATTCTTCTTGATTTACATTCTTATTAGTTTTTACAACAATAATATTGTATGCTCCTGAATCAGCTACAATTTTATTTTCCGAGTTACTTTCTACCTTTAAGACACTTTCTGAATTATCAACATCACTATTTTGCTGATTTTCTTCTATAAAGCCTTCATCAAAATCAAACCCATCATCGAGAGTTTTTTTATCCTCTTTAGATAGCTCTACACTCTTGTCATTCCCTGTAATCATTCCATTGGCTTCTCGAAAACTATCAATATCCATTATAAAATCATCACCCATAAGCTTATCCAGTGATTTTAATTTATATATTCCAATAACTGGAACTTTAATGTCAAAAGAACTATTACTCTTTCCTGTTCCCATTATTACAAGTTCATCTTTTACAGTTAAATTATCTCCATAAGCTTTAGCTTCTTCGGTCAAGAACTCTTTATTAAATGGTGTATTTTTTGGCTTTATCCAAAAATCTCCCATTCTTATAATATTTTTCCTTCCCAAGTTCCCTGCAATAATTCCTCGTTCATTTTCTTGAAGCATCTTTCCTTCTACTATAACTCTTCTGTCTTTTTCATAAAATTCTAAAAAATCTTTAATATTTACTCCGATTATTCCTACTGGAACTATGTCTGAATCTTCGTTTAAAATATAGTTTAATCCAAAAGCCATACCCATTATTTTTTCTATATCTTTATGAGCTCTTACTGCCTTTTCTACTTCGAAGTAATTTGGTATTAATTCCCTTGCACTTCCTGATATATCTGCAAATACTGCATCACTATCTTCCTTACTGGGTATTACGAGTAAATCTCCAGTAAAAGTTCCTTTAAGATTTTCTTCCAAGCCCTTTTCCATTCCAGCAACTACAGCATTTCCCAAAGTCATTAAGAATGTCCCTAAAAATAATATAACTCCAATAATAATACTTTTATGTTTATGCCTCCATATATTTCGCCAAGCTATTTTTGTTGTTAAGTTCATCACATCACCTACTCTACTAGAGTTCCATCTTTAATTTTAACAATCCTATTCGCATATTTTAATACATCTGGATCATGAGTCGAAAAAATAAAAGTTGTTTTTTCTTTTTCATTCAATTCTTTCATCAAATTCAAGATTTGTTCAGATGTCACAGAATCTAAGTTAGCCGTAGGCTCATCTGCAAGAATTATATCTGGCTCTGTTATAAGAGCTCTTGCTATTGCAACTCTTTGCCTTTGACCACCAGAAAGTTCTGAAGGTCTATGTTGTATGTAATCTGTAAGTCCTACAGCCTCTATTACTTTATCTACTTTTTGATTTATCTCACTCTTATTAAATTTTTTTAAAAGTAGTAAAGGAAACTCTACATTTTCTCTAATATTTAAAACAGGAATTAGGTTAAACGTTTGGAATATAAAGCCTATTCTATTTAGTCTCAAATTCGTTATTTCTTTATCTTTTAGTCCCATTATTTCTTTGTCATGCAGTAGCATACTTCCTTCTGTAGCATCATCAATACATCCGATTATATTTAGAAGTGTTGTTTTCCCACTACCTGAAGGACCTATTATTGACAAAAAATCACCTTTCTCTACATCCAAATCTATTCCCTTCAAAGCATGAACTATTGTTTCTCCTAATGGATAATTTTTCTTTATCCCTCTTAATTTTATAATGCTCATATTCATCCTCCTACAACTAAAATTTATTATTTTAGTTATTTTAAAAGTTATTCAACTTAACTGTTCATATTCCTTCATTATTTTAAATAATGATACAAAAAAACACAAAGAAAACTTTGTGTTTATATAGCAATTTAATATTCAACATTGTATAAAAATAATCCATGAGGTGGAGCTGTAAACCTATGTTTTTCTCTTGTTTTTTCTGTTAAAAGTTCTTCTACCTCTTCCCCACTTGTTTGCCCTAATCCAGCTCCAATAATTGATCCTGCAAGCATTCTTACCATGTTATAAAGGAACCCTTCTGCTTCAAAATATATTTCAATAATATCATCTGTTATCTTAAATTCAATATTATAAATCTCTCTTACAGATGATTTTTTCTTACTTTTACTATTTGAAAAAGAAGTAAAATCATGCTCTCCAATAAAAATTTTAGATACTTCTTTCATTTTTTCTATATCTAGCTTCTTGTCTACGTGATATGCAAATTTTCTAATAAATGGATTTCCAAATGGAGAATTATCTATTCTATACATATAAATTTTCTTTTTAGCATTATATCTCGCGTGAAATCTATCATCTACCTCAGAAAATTCTATTATTTTTATATCCTCAGGAAGGTATCTATTAAAATCTTTAATAAAATCTTTTCCCAAAACTTTACTTGTCTTAAAATTACAAACTTGCATAAGAGCATGAACTCCTGCGTCAGTTCTTCCACTACCTATAATTTGTATCTCTTCTTCCAACAATTTTGAAAGTAAAATTTCAATTTTCCCTTGTATACTTTTTTCTATATTATCCTGTAATCTTTGCCAACCACTATATTTTGAACCATCATATGTAACAATAAATTTATAATTTCTCATTTATTTAGACTCCTATTTTTATTTTTATTGTATCATAAAACTTATCTAAATATAATTTTTTATTTTTCAAAGGAAAAATTTGATATTATCGTATACCACTAATAAGAGTTGAGGTGATAATTATGAAAAGTTTAAGTAATTTAAGTATTAAAGCAAATAGACTCGTAAAATTTTTAATAAAAGCTTTGGTTCAAATCGCATTTTTTATAATGGTAATTGGATTTTTCGACTATATTTTTGTAAGCTTAGATTTGAGTCGTGAAACTCCAAAAATAATAATTTATGTGGAGGCTTTTGCCCTATTTTTATTATCTAGAATATCAAAAATTATTGTAGATATCTTTCGAGCATACGTTAAGAGTAAGAATCCCAAAGATAATGACTCAAATGAGGACGAAGATATTGATAAAGAGGATGATGAAAATGATGAAGATTTATTTTGACTATCCAAGTAAAAAGAGTTATAATAAATAATATCAAATTTAAGGGGAAAAAAATGGAGAAAAAATTAACGCATGAAATAGCTTTTTTTAATCTTTTAAGAAATCTTATACCTGCCAAATTTAAGTACAATGAATATGCCTTTTCTATAAATGACATAGAAGGAAAACTTGAAATGAACAAAAGTATCATTCGAGGTCTTCTAAAAAATTTAGAGTCTGATAAATTAATTAAAATTTTGAATGATGGTGACAAAGATATTACTGTTTCTTTTGAAACAAGTTATGATAATCTTTTAGAAATTTTTTCAATAGAACATATTGAAAATTTGATTAAAGAAATGCAAAATTTTATTAAAAGAAATTATAATTACTTTGATTTTGAAAAAAGTGGATTGGAAGAAGAGTTTAAAAAATATGCTAAAGAAGCAGCAGCCCTTATTTCTGAAAAAGGTTTAGAAGCTGATTTAAATCCCATAATTTCAAAAGGAATTACAGAGATTCTCGGTGTTGAAAGAAATAACCTAATAGTTAAAAAGAGAATTTATGACCTTTGTAAAGATGCAGCAGTAGAAGAGCTCGAAGCTCTTGAAGCAATTTTATTCTGTGATGTAAATTTTCCTAAAACAGAAAATCCTTTTTATGTAACTTTATTTTTAACAAAAGTAGTATTCTATATGAAAGATATGAAAGAAGTTCAATAACCCAATACTTTAGGTATTGGGAATTTTTTTGAGGTGAGAGAAATAGAACTTATTAATGTAAAAGAAATTATAAAAAATTTAGATTATCAGTTAAAAGTTGTAACTTCTATTGGATTATTTGATAGTTATGATATGTCTCATAACATTTATGAACAATATGAAGAACCATGTAGAAGAATTCTTGTTATGACTAAGGAAGCTACTTTAGAAGAAGTTTATGAAGAGGAAAATAGACTTCTACCTTTTTCTTCTTACGGACATATTTGGATAAAAGAGTTTCCAACAACAATGTTGCTCACTGAAATAGATTTAGATAATATTTATATAACAACTGAAGAGTATAACCTAATTAAAACCATGATTTAATCATGGTTTTTTTATATAATAACTAAAAACTAAGATTTAAATCCTTAATATTTAAAAAAAATAGTAAATATTCAGACTCACTAAAATTATATTTAGATTATCAAAAGTTTTGTAGATTAAGCAATAAATATTTAATTATATTCTTGACATAAAATGATTTTGGTATTAATATATGAATATATATTCATATGAAAGGGTGATAATAAATGAAAGTTAAAAAGTTTGAATTAAAAAATCTTGACTGTGCTCATTGTGCTGGTCTTATAGATAAAGAACTTGAAAGAATTGATACTCTAAATAATCATAGTTTAAACTTTGCTACAAAAGAG
>JAGNSM010000052.1 GCA_017988045.1 Fusobacteriaceae bacterium | reverse complement strand
CTATTTTATTTCTAAGTCTCTTAATATATACATCAATATTTCTATCAAAGCCCTCATATTCATACCCAAATGCAAGTTCTATAAGTCTTTCTCTTGTAAGAACAATTCCCTTATTATTCATAAATGCCTGTAATAATTGAAATTCTGTGGCTGTTATCTCTATTTCTTCATCATTTTTAAATAATTTTCTACTATTCAAGAATAATTTGAATTGATCAATATGCAAGATAACTTCATCTGATTCATTGTATATTCTTTTAAAAAATACCTTAATTCTTTTTATTAATTCTCGAGGACTAAAAGGCTTAACTACATAATCATCTGCTCCTTCGTCAAATCCTTTTAATCTATCAACTTCTTGGCGTTTTGCTGTTATCATGATAATAGGAACGCTCGAGATTGTTCTAATTTCTTTTAAAACTTGAAATCCATCAATTCCAGGTAACATTACATCTAGCAATACAAGATGAAAAGTATCTTGATTAAAGGCTTCTAAAGCTTGAAACCCATTTTCAACGACTTTATAGTTATAACCTTCATGTTCAATATATTTTTTTATAACTTCACTTATTTCAACTTCATCCTCCACAATCAAGATATTGAATTTCATATTTTCACCTCGTTAAGTCAACTTTATTTTTTAGTTAATATGTTTTTTTTATTTATATACTCTTCTTCAGATATTTCACCATTAACAAATTTCATATTTAATGTATCAATAATTTCATTGTTATTTTTACTGTTTTTATTTTTCCAAAGAACGAATATTACTACAATTATAACTCCTATAACAATTAAATGCCAGTATGGAAAATAATTAAGACCATAGCATACATTATTCCCCAAAAATCCTCTTCCGTACATCATTTGAATCCTCTCCTTTCTATTTATTTAGAGTTTTTTTCATTTTCAAATATGTTTCTTCGTCAATTTCACCATTAACAAATCTTTCTTTTAATATTTCCTCAGGACTTTTTTTCTTTTGATTCATTGAACAATAACTATTAGTATCATTTTTCATAAAGTAATATAATCCAAAACCAATTAGAACTAAAAATAAAATCATCATATAAATCACTCCTTAAACTATTCTTATTAATATACTACTTAATAGATATGACACACATATGACAATTTCATATTTTAAATGCTTTTTTTTAATAACTATAGAATTAAAAAAAATCCCTTTGAAATTGATAAAGAATTTTACCAACTTCAAAGGGATTTTTATAATTTTCTAAATAAATTAAGCCTACGATTTTTCGCTTTCATTACTTTTATTTTCCAAACTAGACTTTAAAAAAATCTCATTAGTTTTCGAAATTTTTACTTTTGATATTCTTTTAGAATCAGCTTCTAAAACCATAAATTCATAGCCTAAATAACTCATAACAGGTTTCTCAATTTTACTAGGAATAGAGCCTAATTTTCCAATAATGAAACCACTTAGAGTATCAAACTCCTCAAGAGGTAAATTTATATCTAAATGAGATGATATTTCTTCCAAATTAGTCATTCCATTTGCAATATAAGTATTTTCATTTATTTTTTTAATTCCGTATTCTATTTCGTCATCTTCATCAAATATATTTCCTACAATCTCTTCAAGTAAGTCCTCTAAAGAAACTAATCCAGCAGTTCCACCATATTCATCTAAAACTATTGCAACATGATTTTTACTTTTTTGAAATTCTTTAAAGAGTTCATCTATTCTTTTACTAGAAGGAACATGATACGCTTCTCTGAGGATTGTTTTTAAATCAAAGTTTGTCATCTGCCCAAATTCATTAAGTGTTTTTATAATATCTTTGGAGTACAAAATCCCCACAATATTATCAATAGTTTCGTCATAAACAGGAGTCCTAGAATATTTTTTTTCTTTAATAAAAGTTAAAACTTCATTTAAAGAAGCATTTATTGGAAGCGTTTCCATATCTGTTCTATGAGTCATGCTGTCAGCAACGATTTTATTATTAAATTCAAATATATTATTTATCATTACTTTTTCTGTTTCGTGAATAGTTCCTTCTTCTTCACCTACATCTACCATCATTCTTATCTCTTCTTCTGTTATAGATTCGTCCTTTTCATTAGGGTTAATTCCTAACAGTCTTACAAAAATATTCGTTGAAAAAGTAAGGAATTTAACAAAAGGTAATGTAATTTTTAATAAAGTAGCAAGAGGTCTTGCAACAAACATTGCAATTACTTCATATTTTCTCATTGCGATTCTCTTAGGCACTAACTCTCCAAATACTAGCGTAAAATATGACAAAATCATTGTAATTATTAGTACGCAGATATTTTTAAGTAATATATCTGATATTGGTAAGTTGAATGGTTCTAATTCAACTAGAAGCCTTTCTGTAAAACTCTCTGAAGCAAAGGCACTGGCTAAAAATCCTGCTAAAGTTATTCCTATCTGAATTGTTGCTAAAAATCGGCTAGGTTCACTTAGCAAATTTGCTAAAATTTTAGCTGTTTTATTTCCTTCTTTTGCCATAAGTCTAATTTTATTATCATTAAGAGATATTAAAGCTATCTCAGAACTTGCAAAAAAGGCATTTAAAAGTATAAGTGTAATAAGTATTAATATTTCCGATAACATAAGTCCTCCATTTGTTTAAATATTTTATAAATTTAGGAAAACTTATAGGCGTTTGTAGAAAAATACTTGTCTTATATAAAAAGTAATATAATTCTTGGGAACAGAATCCATTGATTCACCTCTTTAATTAATAGTAAATACTTAATTATAGCAGAATTACTATTTTTTTCAACTAAATTTTTTCGAAAAAATGAGAATTTATTTATGGTCAATTTATTAACTTGATAATAATATTAATAATTTTGTAAGACAGAAATTTTTATCTACAGGAAGGTTTCCTTACAAATCTTTTTTCAGTTACTGGATAACTCCAGTTAATAATTTGAAGTGACTCTTTTCTTTTAAAATTATATAATTTCATTCATTAATATTGTAGTATATAAAAATAAGCAATAATTTTTATTTGAATTGAACTATACTTAATGATATAATGATATTGAATAAAAAAATCTGCGTTGTAAAGAAAGGTTTTTATGAAAAATAAATTAAGTGTTATTATGTTTTTAATATTTTCAAATTTTCTATTTTCCAATGAAATTATAGTGGAAGATAATAATAAAATAGGGCTTGTTCTTAGTGGCGGAGGTGCCAAAGGTTTTGCTCATATTGGATTATTAAAAATATTGGATGAAGAAAAGATTCCAGTTGATTATATAGTAGGAACTAGTATGGGAAGTATAATTGGAGCATTATATTCTATGGGATATAGTGCTAATGAAATTGAAGAAATTGTTTTAAGTAGAGATTGGTTAAGTTATTTTAGTGACTCAATATCGAGAGAAAATGAATTAATTGAAAATAAAGAAGATAGAGATAAATATATTATGTCACTTTCATTGGACAACTGGAAATTAAGCTTACCAAAAGGTGCGATAAGGGGTCAAACTATTGATAAAATTCTTGAGGAATTATACTTAAATACAAAGGATATAGATGATTTTTCCAAATTACCTATTCCATTTGCTTGTGTAGCTACTGATGCAGAGACTGGAAAAGAAGTTGTTTATACAAAAGGCTATTTACCAGAAGTTATTAGGGCAAGCATGTCCTTGCCTGGTTTACTAGATCCTGTAGAGCTTGATGGGAAACTTCTTTTAGATGGAGGATTATCAAACAATTTTCCTGCTTCAGTTGCAATTGAATTGGGAGCAAATTACGTGATTGGAGGAGAAGTTCTTGGTGAACTTCAAAAAAAAGAGGATTTAAAAAGTGCAATATTAATAATGAACCAAGCTATGGCATATAAAAGAGTAGATGTTACAGATGAAGAAAAAAAGAAGGTAGATATATTAATATCACCAAATACTGAAAAATATAATATTTTTTCTTTTTCAAAAGTCAAAGAGATAATTGATGAAGGAGAAAAAGCAGCTAGAGTAGAAATTGCTGAACTTAAGAAATTGAAAAATGAATCTAAATTTAACCAAATTAAATCTAAAAAAATAGAGATTTCAGATAATTTTCTAATAGATAGCATAGAAATTAGTGGTAATAAAAATATTAGTACTTCTACTATTGACAAAATGATAGAGATAAACCTTCCAGTTAATTTGAGTATTAGTGAGTTAAGCAAATTAATCGATAAGTTATATAATTCAAGACTTTTTTCAAAAGTAACTTATAAAATTTCTGGCACTACTTTAAAAATAAATGTTGAAGAAGAATTTAACAAAGAATTAAAAATGGGATTTAATTATAATGATACAACTAAAGGTGATTTGTTTTTAAAAATTATTGATAAAGGCTCTAAATTTAGTGGAAATAAGTCTTCTTTAGAAATCCTTTTGGGTAAAGATGAAGCTTTAAAATTAGAAAATACATGGTATGTTGGTCCTATAAATAAATTTGGAGTTTCACTAACTACAAATTATTCAAATATTGAAGATTATACTCTTATGGTTAATAAAAATAAAATTTTGAATTTCAATATAAATTTGATTAATGTTGATTTTATGCTAGGAACATTTTTATCCAACTCTCAAATAATAGGTTTGGGTATAAAAAAAGAATTTCTTGATATACAATCAAACACACTTACTTCATATGATGAATTAAGTGACTACAACTCAAATTATGAACTAATATATTTGAAGTATTTATATGATTCAATTGATAATAAATATTATCCTAAAAAAGGAACATACTTTGAAAGTCAATTAAACTATTATTCGATTGATAAATTAGAACATTTGAATTTTTCTAACTTTAAATTAAAATTTAATAAACCTTTAAAGTTAAAAGAAAAATATACATTAAATATTGGATTTGATGGAGCCTATATAGATGATATGAATATGTCTCCCATATATTTTCCAGCTTTAGGTGGAGTATACAACAGACAAAATTCTATTCCATTTTGGGGACTAAATCCTTCTGAATATTTATCTGATAAAATTATTAGTGGATTTGGAGAACTCTTATACGAGTGGAAACCTTACAGATATTACGTGTTGAGATTTAATTATGCTTCATTAAATCCAAACTCTACATATAATCAGAAAGATATTTTTGGTGGTGGTATTGGAATTAGTGTAAAAACGCCAATTGGTCCTCTTCAGTTTATTTTATCGCAAAGTAATAAGCAAGACTTAATGGGATATTTAAATATAGGGTACAATTTTTAGATGGGATAATGTTATTCAGTAGCTTAATTAAAAAAACTTTACGGATAGACCCCAAATTTTAACAATATCCTTATTTGAGTTTATTTGTATTCCATGATATAAATTTATTGCATTAATGCAAATAAATCAAGTCCTAAATCAAAAACTCCTAGATTTAATTAATCTAGGAGTTTTTGATTATAAACTATTTCCACATATATCTTTTTCATCTCTCTTATTCAGTATATGGAATAGCAAATAGACAACTTGAATCCTTAGTATCGATATCGATAACCTTGTCATCGAATTCTAGAAATATACTATTTTCACTTTTCTTAATTAATTTTACAACTTTTCCTTGTGTGAGTCCTGCTTTGAAAAAAAAATCTTGAAGCCCTCTTGTTCCATGAATTTCAACTATTTTTAGCTTTTCATTTTCTTTAAAATATTTTAATGTTCTTGGTTGTGAAAAAGTAGAAGCTTCTAGTAAGTTATTTTGTAACTTACTAAAAGTCATCAAGAATATTCCAATTTCTTTATCTGATAGGTCTTTTGTCACAGCTTTTATTGTGTCTAAATGAAAAGTACTATGACTATTTAAAGCAATTATTCCTTTTTTAGTTAAAGATACAAAAACCTTTCTTCTATCATTTTCATCTCGCTCACGACTAATAAAATTTTTTGAAACTAACTTGTTAACTGAAACAGTTGCAGTTCCCATAGAAACTTTCAATATGTCTGCCAGTTCGTTCATAAGAAGTCTTTTATTTCCCATAGACCCAATAACATGAAATTCGTTCATGGTTAAACATTTGATATATTGTTTCAAGGAAAGCTCTTCCACCTTACAAAAAGTATTATAAAAATCACTTATCATCAAATTTATTTTATTCTGCATCGAATATTCCTACTTTTTCTCTCTCAAGAGAAAGACCTACTGCAAGATTTACAGAAACTGTTGACTTTCCTACTCCACCTTTTCCACTCATAATCATAATTTTGTTTTTTATTTTTAACATTTTATCTTGAATTTTTTTCGATTCTTCTTGTATTCTTTGTTGAACTCTTGTATCCATTATTTAGATTCCCCCAACTCTATTTTGTCTCCTGCAAAGAAGTACTCCATAGTATAGAGTTCTTTGCTGATATTACTATAATCAAAAGTACAATGATTTACAAAGGCTCTTTTTACACCTAAATTATCTAATTCTTGATTTAGTTTGATAAGTTCAATATACGTTTTACTTCTAAAATGAAGTCCTCCAAATAGGAAAAATCTTTCCCACAAGAGATTTTTTTCTTGCATCTCAATTATTATATTAATAATTCCCCTATGGGAACACCCAGTTATGATAATATCATAGTCATTTTCTTTTATTACCAAATAAATTTCGTCCTTGGACATATCTGGAGTATACTCATTTTTTATTTTAACAAAATGATTTTTTTCTCTGGCTTCATCATACTCAAGAAGATTTCCATATAAAAAAATATTTTCGCTAAGTTTGTAAGTGTTTTCTACAAATTGAAATCTTGCTAAATCCAAATCATCTTTGGAAAGCCCGATAAATCTCATTTCTCCTGTTCGCTTACTATATTTTTCTATAAAAATTTCTTTATGAGCAATTACTTTTGCTCTGCTATTAATTTTTAGAAATTCATTTAATCTGCCTGTATGATCATTGTGGGCATGACTCAAGATAACATAATCAATATCTTTTAAATCAATATTTAATATTTTTGCATTATAAAAAAGAGCTTTTCCTAATCCTGTATCAAATAGAATTTTTTTTGTATCTTTTTCTATATAAAAGCTTAATCCGTGTTCATCTATTAAATCTTTATTTTTACTAAAGTTATTTACTAGACAGGTTATTTTCATTGTTTTTATCCTCACATTTTGGGCAAGACTTCATATTTTTTCTACATCTTGGACAAGGTTTATTAAGAATAGTTACATCTCCACCTTCAATAAGTATTGCTTTTCCTGTAATCAAAGCTTCTGCCACTTTTTTTCTTGCACTTTTTACAATATTTCCAAAGGTTTGTCTTGAAACATTCATTTTTTCGGCAGCAATTTCTTGATACAGCTCCTCAAAATCTGCAAGCCTAAGGGCTTCATATTCATCTAAGCTTAATATGACTTTTTCAAGTTCTTCCATTGGAAATCCTACAGGTTTAAAAGCTATATGATTTGGCATTTCTGTAATTATTCTACATTTTACTGGTCTTGGCATAAATCCTCCTAAAATAAATACTTATTCTTTTAATTAAGAATAAAGTCAAAACCAACTTTTGTCAATTTTTTTAAGCTTTTTCTTACTTCAGAAACAAATCGCTCAAAAATTGCCTCCACCTATAGAGAGTTTATTTGATTTTTAAGCTGTTCTGCAGAATCTTTAATCACTTTTTGACAATCAACTTTATGAACAGTTTTTAACTCTTTACAATTCATTGAACAATTTTTTTCTTTAAAGCTTGTTTCAAATATCTTGATTTGTTTAAAAACTTTTTTCATATTTTCTTTGTCGCCAGCATCGGAACTTCCAAGTTTAAGGCTAAGTGCCATAATTGCACCAGTAACAGCTCCACAAGTTTCACCTACGAACATTCCTGTCCCTAATCCCATTGTGGCCTTTAATAATTGCTTTTCATTATCAGTTAAGCTTAATTCTTCATTACATGCTTTTAATATAGATTGAGCACAGTTATAACCATTTTTATAATAATCTAACACTTTATTTTCCAAAATTCTAGTCTCCTTAATTTCTATGTTTTTACCTTTAGTACCTTGCGATATTTACTTACAATTATGTCCGTGGTCATGCTCATCACCATGATGATGAGCACAGGCAGAACCAGTTGATTCAAGAGTACCTTCCAAATAAATATTTAAGTTGTCTTCTATATTTCCGCTTGCTCCAAGGATTACTTCGATATTATTGCTTTTGAATATATTTATAGCCATTTGTCCCATACCACCAGTAATTATTGTATGAATTCCAAATTCTCCTAAAAAATTAGGTATTACGCCAGATGCATGAGGAGGTGGAACTATAAATTCACTATTTACGATTTCGCCATTGGTTACATTAAATATTACAAACTCTTTACAATGTCCGAAGTGTTCTTCTACCGTTACTCTGTCATTAGTTGGGAATGCGATTTTTTTCATTTTTATACTCTCCTTCTAGTTTTAAATTATCATATGCCAATTGTAGCTCTGGTTTTAGTTTTTGTCAAATGCTAATTACTAATTATTTTGATTTTTAATATTTATTATGCCATAAGCTATTGAAATTAAATGAATTTAAATGTATATTTTAGTATCTATATTTATAAAATGGATACAAATTTTCTCTAGGAGGTTAAATTATGATTAATTTTAAAGATTTGAATATTAACAAAAAAATTATCACTTTTATTTTTATTAATTTAATATTAGTATTATTTGGAATATCATTTTCAAAGATACATTTAAATAAGTCTTTGCCAGATATTCAAAATAGTTCTGTTTTTTATAAAAATATATTTATTATTTTTTATTTAATATTAACAGCAATATTACAGTATTTCTTGTTTAAAATTTATATAGTAATTCCAATTACAAATTTATTATTGAATATTGAAAAATCAAAAGAAAAAAATAGTTTTACTAAAATAAATAGTAGTGATGAAATTGGTAAAATTTCTATGGAATTTAGTTTAGCAAAAGAAATGTTGAAAAATAACAAAATTATTTTGGATAATACAATAAAAATAAAGACTGCAGAAATTGAGTTGGCTAATGAAGAGCTAAAAGATTTGAATTTTCAAAGTGAGAAAAGGGAAAAATTTCTTGAAACTTTATTTGAAGCTATTCCATTTCCTATTTTTTATAAAAACGAACATTTTAGATATATCAAATGTAATACAGCCTTTGCAGATTTTCTGGGAAAATCAAAAAAAGAAATTTACGGGAAAACTGTCTATGACATTTCTCCTGCTAGACTTGCAGAAGTATATCATAAGGAAGATAAAAAATTATTTGAAAATGGAATTGTTCAGAAATACAATAGCTTTGTAGAAGATCGTCATGGAAATATTAGAACAGTAATTTTTAATAAGTCACTTTGCATCTATAATGAAAAAAAGATAGGAATTGTTGGACTTATCACTGATTCAAGCGAAAAACAGGATTACTCATTGATTCTATAAATTGCTATTATAATTTATATTTGATAATATTAATGATAATTGATTTTGAAAGGATAAAATATGGAAAATAAAAAATTTGTTGTAATTATTCAATGTGAACTAGTTCATAAAAAATGTAGTGGATTTGCTTGTACAGACTCATTTTACAATAGAGATGAGATGTTTAAAAGTTACAAAGAAAATACTAGATATATTTCTTTTACTTGTGGAGGCTGTTGTGGAAAGTTAGTTTCAGGAAAACTAAGTCATTTTTCGAAAAAAATACTGAAGAAAACAGACTATAAAAAAGATGAAGTTATCGTTCATTTAGCTTCTTGTATGACAAGTGACAACTACCATTCAGATAGATGTCCACACATAGATTATATAAAAGATATTATTGTTAAAAGAGGTTATGACTTTCTAGAAGGCACATATATTAGTAAAAATGCAGAAATTAAGAGAGAAAAAGGTATATATAAAACTTATTAGCATGTATAGAGATAATTAACTAAGAACAAATCTTAAAATAATTTTATTTTATATGCTAAAATTATACAAATATAACGATTATTTTACAATAAACGCAAGTATTTATATAAAGTATTTTTATTATTATCCAACGTATGTTATACTATAAAATACCTAGACTATAGTCTAATCAATTTATCAATATAAATTAAGGAGGAGATATAAATGAAAATTAAGAACAAAATTGTACTTACTTATACTTTAATATTTATGGCTATATTTTCTATTGTTGGGATAACAATTTATACAAATGTATCAAAATCTTTCAAATCAGAGCTAGAAGGAAGTGCAGATAGAATTTTAAATGGGAAAACAGAATCTATAGCATATTATATGGATGGATTAATCAATGAAATGAATACTTTATCTCAAGAATCTATAATGAAAACAGGTGATAAAGAAGCAATTCATAATTTTCTTAAAGATAATTTAGTTGATAGGAAAGTAAGATTTGATAGTTTTTTCTATTCTGAGTTAACTGGTAAATATAAGTCTACAAATGGTGGTTCAGGTGATATTAGTGAAAGACAGTATTTTAAAGACATTATTAAACAAGGTAAAGGTTACGTTGTTAGTAGACCTCTAGTTTCTAAATCTTCAGGAAAAGCAATGTTTGTAATAGCTGTAATGGTAAAAAATGCTGCTGGAGAAAATATAGGAGTACTTGGAAACAATGTTCTTTTAGATACAATTTCTCAAATAACAAGCAATGTAAAAATAGGAAAATCAGGATATGCATGGATATGTGATGATGAAACAACAATATTAGCTCATCCAGTTCCAGAAGCCCGTATGAAACTTAATCTTAAAACAACAGATGATTTAAAATATATGAAAGAAAACGCTCATAAAATAATTGAGCAAGAAAGTGCTAGTTTTGAAGTTGAAAATTTAAATAAAGTAAAAATTATTATTTATACAAAAAAAATTCCAAATACTCCTAATTGGGCTTTTGGAGTAAGTGTACCTAAAAAGGAACTTTACGAACAAGCAAATAAAATAGCAATTTTAATTTTTTCGATTACTCTTTTAAGTTTCTTAATTATTGTGGGAATATCATATGTTGTAGCAAAAAATATTGCTAATCCAATAGGGCTTGCAGCAGATTTTGCGAATAATATGGCAAAACATAAATATAATAAATATATTGGTGAAAAATATTCGAAAAGAACAGATGAAATTGGAATACTTGCAGAATCTTTTAATACTTTAGTTGAATCAATGGTTGATACTGTAACAGAATTAAAAAAATCTAGTGAAAGTGTTGCAAGTTCTTCTACTGAAATGTCTTCTCAAATGGCTATAGTTGCAGAAGGAGCTCTTACACAAAATGAAAGAAAAAATGAACTTGAAAGTAATTTTTCTTTGATTGAGTCGAAAATGTCAATAATAACAGATAATGTCCGTACTCAAGTAGCGGGAATGGAAGAAATATCTAGCACAATTGCTCAAATGTCAGAAAATATAAAACAAGTTGCTCATAGTTCAGATGAAACACTGAAAATATCAAATGAAGCTTCTGTAGCAGCAGCTGAAGGTTCTGAAGTTGTAAAAAAAGCTATTGAAGGGATGCAAGAAATAGATGATATCACTATAAAAATCAATAGTAACATAGGTGAAATATACAGTATTGCGGCTCAAACAAATCTTCTTGCACTAAATGCAGCAAGAGCAGGAGAAGCAGGTAGAGGATTTGCTGTAGTTGCAGATGAAGTAAAGAAACTTGCTGAGAACTCTCAAAAATTTACAGAAACTATCTCTAATTTGGTATCAGAAATGAGAGAAAAAGTTAAAGAAAATATTAGTAGCTCTAGCATGGCTGGAACTAAGTTAGAAGAGATTAATCAAAAAGTATATAATACTAATGTTCAAATTAAAAATGTTTCAAAAGCAATGGAAGAACAAGCTGAATCTACTAAAGAGGTAGCAGAAGCTGTTCAAAATTTATCAGATTCTAGTACAGAAATTGAATTCCAAGCAGAAGAGCAAAAGGAAATACTAGAAAAAGGAAAAGAAGCTTTGGTAAAAATAGCAGAAATTATTGAAAATCAAACGGCTTCAACTGAAGAAGTTGCCGCTGCATCTGAAGAATTAGCAAATCTTGCTGAAACTCTTGATACTCTTGTAAGAAAATTTGATATATCTGCTGGCAAAAGAGGTTAAAATATTTTTATAAAGTAAAACTAGCACCTAATTTATGTATTAGGTGCTTTTTTACAAAAAAATTAATCAATAATTTTACCAACTAGTCCCTTTTCATACCTATCTATCTTATAATCTAAGCGTTCAATTGTCCCTTTAATATCTTCCATTTTCTTCATCAAATCTTTACGTTGTTCAATTAATAGCTCTTTTCTAGCATCTAAGGTTTCATTTCCTTGTTGAAATAATGTTAAATATTCTATCAAAACTTCAACTGGAAGGCCAGCAGCTCTCATACATTTTGCGAACTCTACCCATCTACAATCTTCCTCTTTATAGTTCCTAATCCCGTTTTTATTACGGTTTACACTTGGAATAAGACCAATACGCTCATAATATCTTAATGTATCTTGTGTAAGTTCATATTTTTTACTGACTTCTGCAATCGTCATACAAATCACCTCCTATAACTACATACATTATAATACTTAGAGTTTACTCTAAGTCAATGTTTTTTTAATTATTTTATCAATAAAAATATAAAAACAGGATTACACATCCTGTTTTATGGTATTTAATCTTTTTTATTTTACTGTAATTATTACACGTTGATAATGTTTTAAATTAAATTTACCACTGTCTTTAACTTCGCCGATTATATGTATTGTATCTCCTTTTTTAGCATCTTTAGGAACTGTAAAAGTAACAGTATCTGTATCGCTTCCAGTTAATTCAATACTATCTACCACTTCATTATTTGCAAGTTTACGAGTAATACTTAAAACAAGTCCATAAGTTTTATCATAAACATCTTCATTTTTTTCTACTGTTGAATCTTCATATGTATCTGCTTCTGCATAACGCCACCATTTGTATGTAAGTTTGTCTCCGTCAGGGTCTTGACCTTTAGCATGTAAAGTAACAGATTCTCCTGCTTTAACTTTTAAATTAATACCTTCTTTAATTTTTAAGATAGGTGCATGATTTGCATCTTTATAAGTTTTTGCAACACTCCAATCTGCTCTTGCTGCAAAATCATTTTGAATATCATCAAACCAACGCATAAGAGAGTATTCAGCCTCATATTGTTTAGAATATGGATTATAATCTAGTACATTATTCTTCCAAAGCTTATCACTTACTACACCAAATCTTCCTCCCCAACCTCCATAAGTTGGATCTTCTAAACTTCTTAATCCGTTATTGATTAAATAAAAGAATGATGGAGAATCTCCTTCAGAGATAAAGTCATATTTTTTATATTGAGGATTTTTTTGAAGATATGTATCTGTTCCTCTTTGTTCATCAAATAATTCTCCATCAAGTATATTTCCATCACCCATTAGAGCATACTTATCAAGAAGTGGTCCATGTTCTGATTTGATATTCTTGTATAACCAATCACCTTGTAATAAAGAGTTAACTTCATTTGTATGGAACTTCCAAGCATAAGCAAAATGCCAAAAGTTACTTATATCATTAATTATTTTTATATTTGGCCATTTTTTTGCTATATAATTTCCATAACTATCATCTTGGTCTAAGATAATATAAATTACTACTTTATCACTAATTTTCTTTTGAATGGCGTTCCAGTCTTTGCTGTTTCCATACTCTTCTTCTATTGATTTTAAAGCACGTGCAGTAGTGTTAGTTCCACCCCATGTTTGCACATACAATTTTCTTTGGTCTTTATCTAAGAAAAGTTTCTTTAAAAATTCTGACCCTTCTGTAACTTCATTCATTTCTCCAACACTTTTAATATTTCCTATTTTAGTTACGCTTCTTACATAATCTGGTTTAGGAAATCCTTTAGCATGTATTGATAAATTTGGATATATTTCTTCATATCGATCAATAAAATCTTGTAACCATTCAGTTCCAGTCCATCTAAAAGGCTTAATTCCATTTTTTTCGTCTCCAGCATAATGATAAACTGAACTTGTAAGAACTATTCCAGATAAATCCATTTCATTTGAATAATACATAAAACGAATAACGGAATTCATATCATCTACTTCTCCATCTGTAGTAATAACTGTACGAACTTTTTCACTTTTTCCACTTAGTTTTTCATTTTTTTTGAATCCAGAAAAAATTCCTATACAAAATGTTAAAAGTAGAATAGTTGATAATAACCCATATTTTCTTTTCATATTTTCCTCCTATTTTTATTTTTATTTTTAATAAAATTTATAAATGTTTCTCAATTTCAAATAATGTAACACTATGGCCTAGAAGAGTCTCTTCAATTTCAATATCTTTTATAACTTCTTCTTTTCTTATATAAAAATCCATATTTTCTTTTGACTTAAGAATTTTCATAATTTCATTATTAAAATTTTCGGGAGACCCCATTTTAATCCATGCATCAAATATTGATCCAGAATTACGACTTAACCTTGTTCTTTTAATAAAATAAGTTCCCTTTTCTAAATTTTTTAGATTAATTTTTATATTTTTTATTTTTTCTTCTTCAAAATCATTGTATCGATTGTAGAAATCTACATTTTTATTAGCATCTAAGAAATTTTTTTCATCAAATTCAATATAATTGCAAAGAAGAATTTGAATTTTATTGTTATCTCTAGTAATTATCCAATCTTCACCTTTTTCGACAAAGTTTTTACCTAGTTTATTTATTAAACTAACTCGACTTGTGCATTTTTTTGAAAACTTAAGCTAGCCTATTAATTTGGGCTACTTTTTTTGTATTTTTTATGAATAATTCTATGATTTCGACTTTTGAATATCCTTTTGCTTTTAGTTCCAGTA
>JAGNSM010000051.1 GCA_017988045.1 Fusobacteriaceae bacterium | reverse complement strand
ATAGCAAGATATTTTACAAGATGTTTAACTATATCAATAGCAAATTCATCTCCTTCTTTAGCAGCATCAAATATATGTTTTGCTTCTACCTTAGTAATATCTTTATCTACCATTTCCCAAACTCTATTTTGTTTGTTAACAGTAAGTCTTGATACAGCTTCTCTAATAACTCCAGTTGCTGAACAGTATGCTTCTAAACACCCTTTGTGCCCACATCCACATAATCTTCCATCAGCTTCAACAATCATGTGTCCTATTTCTCCACCAGCACCTCTAAATCCGTCAACTAGTTGCCCGTTTATAAGGATTCCTCCTCCAACTCCTGTTCCAAGAGCCAAACAAACTACATTTTTATATCCTTTTGCAGCTCCAAGCCAAGCCTCTCCAGCAGTAATAACATTAACATCATTATCTACTTTTACAGATAAACCAGTTTTAGCTTCTAGTAACTCTTTTGCATTAACATTTTTCCCCCAAGGAAAGTTTGCAAAAAATCCAACAACAGATTGATGCATAACTGGTCCAGGGATTCCCATACCAATTCCTTGAACATCAGATTTTGTAACTCCTTTGTCAGTTAAAATAGAGTCAACTAATGTAGCAATTCTACCAAAAGTATCATCAATTCCTTTTTCTGATTCAGTTTTAATCGAAGTTGAATAGATAACTTCTCCACTTACAGCATTAACTAATCCGACTTTAGTGTTAGTTCCACCTAAATCGATTCCAACAATATACTTCATTTTGTCCCCCTTATGTGATTGTGATGCAAATATACGAACATATTATACTAAAAATGAAAAGTATTTTCAAGTGCGGATGAAAAATTAATATAAGTCAAAGAATCCGCCTTCTTTACAAGAATGAATAGATTCTCCACTTTTTATAAGACGTTTTTTACCAAAATCATTATTATCTACCTTGGAAAGTATACGACAGTTTCTCTCGACTACTGTTCCTTCAGGGACTACAGCAAATTTTCCGATTAGGTTAATTCCAGTATGAAGTTTATGTGGAATTTCTTTATTTGGAGAAAGAACATTCCCTGTACCTATTTGACAATTAGGTTCAATAGTAACTTTTTTATCAACAATAGTTTTGTGAACGAAAGAATCTTTCTTTACGATACTGTCAGTAAAAATAATAGAATCTTTGACTACAGCACCTTCTTCAATGATAACTCCAGGAGCAAGAACAGAGTTTTCAACAGTTCCCTTAATGATACATCCATTTGAAATCAAAGAATTCTTAATACTACCATCTTTAAGTATCTTAGCTGGAGCTCTTTCTTCAGATTTTGTATAAATATTGAAAACTTGGTCATAAATATCAATAGGAGATTCTTCGTTAATAAGTTCCAGATTGGCTCTCCAATACTCATCAATAGTTCCCACGTCTCTCCAATAACCGTTAAATAAGTGAGTATAAACATCGGTAGTTGTAATTAATCTAGGAATTATATGCTTTCCAAAGTCAGAGCTTCCCTTCATTCCACATTCATTAATTAACAGTTTTTTTAGAACGGAATATTTGAAAATATATATTCCCATGGAAGCTGTGTTAGTTTTAGGTTTTTCTGGCTTTTCTTCAAAGCCAATGATTTTTCCATCTTCATCTTTTTCTATAATTCCAAATTGATGAGCTATAGAATGTTCGACTTCTTTTATTGCAATAGTGATATTTGCATCTCTTTCTTCATGTTCATCAATCATTTTTTGATAATCCATCTTATAGATATGATCACCGGCTAGAATAAGTACATTATCAGGTTTCTGATCTTCAATATAATTTAGATTTTGAAAAACAGCATTAGCAGTACCTTCATACCATTTATCATTCTGTCTTTGATATGGAGGAAGAATAGTAATCCCACCAAAACGTCTATCCAAATCCCATGGTTTTCCTATTCCAATATGCTCATTAAGGGAACGTGGCATATATTGAGTGAGTACACCTACAGTAAAGATATTAGAATTGATACAGTTACTTAAAGTAAAATCGACAATTCTGTATTTTCCACCAAATGGTGTTGCAGGTTTAGCTCTGTGTTTTGAAAGTATATCCAGCCTTGTTCCAGCACCTCCTGCCAGTATTAAAGCTATGGTTTTACCAGCCATTTACCCCTCCTATATTTAATATTTTGATTTTATAATTTTTTTAGTATTGATAATTTTTACAGTTCTGTTGTTCATTTCTACTTCAAAATCTATAAAGCGTGAAAGTTTATCTAGTCCACTGGAATTTTTTATATTTTCTTGTGGTATATTATAAATATCTAAAACAGAGTCAGCAATAAGAGCCAACTTTTCTAGAGGGTCTTCAAATATCACTATAACACTATATTTACCATATTTTTTTGAATTTTCAAGAGCTAAATCTTGTTTTAATTCAAAAATAGGAAAAATAATGTTTCTAATGTTGGCAAATCCTTTAATATATTCGGGTAAATCTTCTACCTCAACAATAGTTCGATTACTAACAATCTCTTTAATATCAAGGATTTTTATGGCATAGAGCTCATCTGAAATATCAAATAATATGTAGTCATTGTCAGTATCAAAAAGAGTGAGATTTTTTTCTGAAGAAAATAAAAAATTATTCATAACATCACCTATAATTTCTTAGGATTTAATACTAGAGCAGTTTCTCCTGTAGCAAGAATAGTAGCTCCTAAGTATTTTTCTAGAGATTCACTTTTAATATTAAGTTTTTTTACAATAAATTGTCTTCTATTTATTACTTCGTCTATAGGAAATGCAAATTTTCGTTGGTTAGATTCTAGCAGTAGATATATTAAGGGAGTGAAATTTAGTTTGTTAAATACTAAAATATAATCGATATTATTATATTTTATAGAAGTTTCATGTTTCTCAACTTCAGCAGATTTATAGTCAAGTATTTCAAAAACATTATGGACAGGAACAACATAGTTTCTGTCTAATTGCTTTATTAAGAAACCATCAATAACAGAAAGTGTAGTAGGTAAATTTAGCTTAAAAATAGTATGAGATTTTACAACAGATTCAATCTCAATAGTACCGTTAAGTTCGTTGATGTTATTTTTTACAACATCCATTCCTACCCCTCTACCAGAGATTTCTGTTACAAAACCACTTGTTGAAAAACCAGGGATAAAGATAAAATTAAAAATTTCTTTTTCTGTGTATTTTTTATTTGGGAATGCTATTCCAAAATCTATTGCTTTTCTAAGAATTTTTTTGGAATCAAGTCCACGTCCATCATCAAAAACTTCTATAACAATATCTTCGCCTTTTTGATAAAGTTCCAACTTTAAAAAACCTTTAGCATTTTTCCCTGCTTTATTTCTCTCTTCAGGAGTCTCTATACCGTGATCAAGAGAGTTTTTAAGCATGTGCTTTAAAGGAGCAGAGAGCTTATCGAGAATCTCTTTGTCAAGATGCGTATCCTCTCCAATAACCTCAAAGTATACATCTTTTCCAAGTTCTTTAGAAATATCTCTTATGATTCTTCTAAGTTGAGAGAATAAAAATCTAGCAGGAATAAGACGCATGCTGAATATTTCTTCTTGAATATCTTTAGTAATTTTATCTATGGAGTACATTAATTCTTCAAAATAATTTCTGCTTTTATCATTTAAATCATTTTTATAAGCGTTTAGAATGGAATGTTTAGTAATAAGTTCACCGATGTTATTTAGTAAAAAATTTAAATTATCTGTATTAACTTTAATTGTCTTAATTTCTTTAATCTCTGCAATGTTACTACTAATCTTATTATACTCATTTTCAGTAACTAATTCTCCACCTTTTTCATAAGTAAAACATTCTTCACCAATAAGTCCTGTGAGATTGTTAAGGAGCTCTTCAAATCTAGTAGTAGATACTAGGGTTTTAAAGCTATGAGCTTCTGTTTTTTTTATATAAAGAATCTCACAATAAAATTTAAAGAATTGCTCAATCTCCTCTATTTTTAAGTCGTCCTCTTCTCTAAAGTTCAAAGTAAAAGTATAATGTGTGTCATTATCAGAATTACTAGTGTTTGGAATAATGTCTGTGGTTGTATCAGAAAATAAAGTGTCTACTTCAGATTTTTTTTCTTCATTAGTTTTTAATAATAATTCTTTAGGATTTTCATGTTTTGCATTTTTGAGGTTTTCTTCATTAAGTTCTTCTAACATTTGACTTTTTTCTTCAAAGGTAAAAGCGTCTTCTAAACCGCTATTTTGAGTTATTTTTAAAAAAATTCGTACTTCAGTTATATTTTTTAAAATAGTTTCTGCAGTAAAGGGACGAAATTCCTCTATTTCCCAAAGGTCTTCTACCTTATGAAAATATTCAGAATATTTTTTGAAATTATATGTCAAAAAATCTCCCTTTAATGTGTGGAAGTCTCTTTTTATTGACCTATTTAGCTCTTCATCTAAAGTAGTGTGTTCAAAATTAATCATAATTTGTTCTAATCTATCAAGTATATCTTGAACCTCTTCAATAAAAAATACTAAGAACTCTTCTTTTAGTTTAGCCATATTACACCTCCTACTAAAAAATATACCTCAAAAACTTCAATTTTCCTATAATCCTTCATTGAAAAATAAATTTAATTTTGATAAACTATTATAAATGAAAAAAAGGAGTGGGATATGAGAAGTTTATCGGGAATACAAGCCAGTGGAGTTTTACATATAGGAAATTATTTTGGAGCAATAAAACAGTTCGTAGAGAATCAAGAAAAAAATGAAGGGCTATATTTTATAGCTGATTATCATGCATTAACAAGCTTGAGAGATCCGAAAGCTGTAAGAGAAAATACTCTTAATGCAGCAATGGATTTTTTGGCACTAGGATTAGACCCAGAAAAATCAATTATATTTGTACAATCAGATGTACCTGAACATACAGAGCTTATGTGGATACTTATGAATATTACGCCAGTAGGTCTCCTAGAAAGAGCAGTAAGTTATAAAGAGAAAGTAGAAAAAGGTTTATCGCCTAACGCTGGACTTCTTACATATCCAGTACTTATGGCAGCAGACATACTTATGTATGACCCAGATATAGTCCCTGTAGGTAAAGACCAAAAGCAACATATTGAGATGGCTAGAGATATAGCGACTAAATTTAATGGGGAATATGGGGAAACATTTAAGCTTCCAGAAGAGGAAACATTAAAAGAAGTGGCAGTAGTTCCTGGGACAGATGGTCAAAAAATGTCAAAGTCTTACGGGAATACTATTCAAATGTTTGCAACAAAAGCTGAACTAAAAAAACAAGTTATGTCAATAGTTACAGATTCTACACCACTAGAAGAGCCAAAAGACCCTGAAAATAATATAACTAAACTTTATGAACTATTTGCAACAAAAGAAGAATTAGCAGAAATGAAAAGAAAATTCAGTGAAGGTGGATATGGTTACGGTCATGGAAAAACAGAACTTTTAAATAAAATATTGGAATACTTCGGGGAAGCAAGAGCTAAAAGAGAAGAACTTGTAAAAAATCCTGAATATTTGGAAGAGGTTCTAAGAAAAGGTGCAAAAAAAGCAAGAGCAATGGCAATAGAAAAGCTTAAAGAAGTAAAAAAAGCTGTTGGACTTATTGGAGATGTTTATAAAGATTAAATTTAATATTAAATTAGGGCTGTTGTAGTCCTAATTTTTTGGTGTAGGAGTTTTGGGTTGAAATGTGGAATCATTCACGGACTACGCGTCCGTACCTCGTAAGCGTAGGACGCTTAACCCTCGCAATGTCATTAAGTTAAGAGTAGACATGTAGGCCTCATCACCTTAAAGATTTTTCGTTATTATTATGACACTCCTGTTGTCATATCGACTGTAGGGAGATATCTAGATTTCTCGTACCTCCAAATGATAGAATCTTTAAAAAAATAATTGCAGTGGCAAGAATTACTCCTCACCACTCTTTTAAAGCTTTAATTAGAATTAAAATTTGTTAGATTTATAAAAATGTATTATAATAACTTTAGTATTTATACATAAAAATAAAAGGGGATAAGAAATGAAATTTAGTATGGAAAAATTACATGTTTATACTTTGGCTTTAATAGCGGCAATAATTCCTAATATAGTATTTTTGAATGCTATACCACAGCCCAGAGATAGCATATTTTTTATGGCATTTCCAAAAGGAGAGATAAATTACGATTTTTTCTCTTATAGTAAAATGATGTTTTTGATATTTTCAACGGTATTTTTAACGCTCATATTCTTGTGGAAATCCTATAAAAAAATTAAATGGCAACCTGTTTATGGATTTCTAATAGTTTATACAGTTTTAATTGTACTTTCAACAGCAATTAGTCCTTTTAGAGAATTGGCAATAAGAGGATTGGGAGATAGATATGAGGGGATATTTACTCTTTTTGCTTATCTTTTGTTATTTTTTGTAGCTTATAATATTGCAAAGGATAAGGAAGATAGGAAAATAGTAATTGGGGGAGTAATTGCAGGTTCGGTAGTTGTGGGACTTGTAGGAATATTTCAGTATTGGGGATTAGATATTTATAGAACAAGATTTATGCAACAAATAATCACTCCAGAGGAGTTTAGTAACTTTAAATTTACTTTTCAATTTGGAAAAGCAACAATATATTCATCACTTTATAACACTAACTTTGTAGGTTCTTATATGGTAATAATGCTGTTTTTAGCGATAGGATTATTCCTTAATTCAGAAAGTAAAAAAGCTAAAAATTGGTCTTATGCTTACGCACTTTTAATGTTTGCCAACTGGATAGGCTGTCGTTCTAGGGCAGGAATAATGGGTGGACAGATTATATTTGTATTTGCTCTATTACTGTTTTTTAGATTAATAAAAATTTATAAAAAAGACTTGATAATATTAGTTTGCTCTTTCGCAGTGGTGTTTTTAGTAATGAATACTGTAGAAAGTGACCAAGGAAATCTTGCAGAGAAGTTTACTTCAATAAATACACCGTCAAATCCTAATACATATCTTAGAGATGCCTATGTTGAAAATGGCGCACTAGTAATAAAGGATAAATTTACTGACATAAAAGTTTTCCAAAAAGAAGGAAGAGTTCAGTTTTTTGATGATGCAAATAAAGCTTTGACACCTCAAGTAAAAAAATATAAATCATTGGAACTTAATGAAAATGGTCAAGAAGTAAGTGTTGAGAGATATAAAATATATTTTAATGAAGAGAAATATAAAAGATATTCTTTCAATATATTGAGAGATGGAATGCTAGAGTTAGAATATAATCATGAAGATATAAGAATAATTAAGTATCCTATAGTTTTTGTAGGTGATACATATAAATCACCAGGAATAACAGGGAAATTATTTGATATAGTAAAAATTCCTAGACTTCATGCCCTTGATGGTTATGAAACTTTAGGATCCATGAGAATTTATAACTGGACTAGAACATTACCTTTGCTAAAAGAAACAATGTACTTAGGTTATGGGCCAGATACGTTTAGTATAGTTTTTCCACAAAATGATACTTTTGGGAAAACAATATCTTATGGAATGGCTAATATAGTAGTAGATAAACCTCATAATATGTATCTTCAAATAGCAGTAAATACAGGGATTATATCTCTTGTAGTATTTGTAATTGGATTATTCATATATTTATTAGATGGAATAGTAGCTTATAGAGGACTAGAAAAAGTATCGGTAGAAGCATTTTTATGGCTAGGAGTTTTAGCTTATCATGCAACTGCAATGTTCAATGATAGTTTAGTTTCTGTAGCCCCAATAGCTTGGATTACATTTGGTATAAGTGCAGGAATAATTTATAGTAATAGAGAAGAAGAGAAAAGTTTAAATACAAAAGAGATTGACTAAAAGTAAAAAAATATTGTCATTTCGGAAAGGTGAATTTTGAGCGATTTTGAGTTTAATACTTTAGATTTCTCAATGAAGTTCGAAATGACAATATGGAGACTTTAAGTCAGTCTCTTTTATTAATTGACAAAAAAGGTATAAATAGCTAAAATTATAAGAGACTAAAATTAGGGAGTAATAATGAAAATAGCTATTTTGGGTAGTGGAAGTTCTGGAAATTCAATATATATAGAAAGTGCTAAAAGCAAAATTCTTATAGATGCGGGATTTAGTGGAAAAGTAATAAAAGAAAAAATGGAGAAAATAGGTAAAAATTTAGATGATATTAAGGCACTTATTGTAACTCATGAACATGGCGACCATATTTTGGGAGCGGGAATACTTGTCAGACGGCATAAAATGCCTATTTATATAACTAGAGAGAGCTATTTGGCAGGAGAAAAAAAACTTGGAAATATAGAAGATACTTTTCTTAATTTTGTGGAAGAGGATTTTGAAATAGATGATTTGAAAATAAAAACTATAGATGTCCTTCACGATGCTCAAAGAACTGTAGCTTATCTGATAGAAAATAGTGCAGGAAAAAAAATCGGGATAGCAACAGATATTGGACATACTGATAGCACTATAAAATACTATTTTAGAGATTTAGACGTACTAGTTATTGAGAGTAATTATGACCATAGCATGCTTATGACTTGTGGATACCCTGCTGATTTAAAGTCTAGAATTAAAAGTAATCGTGGACATCTTTCCAATGAAGATTGTGGAAAGTTTATATCAGATGTTTACCATGAAGGATTAAAAAAGGTTTACTTGGTGCATATAAGTAGAGATAGTAATACAAAGCATTTGGCGTACAACACAGTAAAGAGTGAGCTAGATAGGAATGGAATAGAGGTGGAGGTAGAAGCTGTACCTCAAGATACTCATACTCATTTATATCATTTAGACTAGGAGGAACAATGGACAAACAGGAATTATGGGAAGACTTAATGTTTGAGATAGCTTCTACGAGAATAATTAAACTTGGAAATAGAGAAGAAAAAGTTTTACTGGGAGTAGGAAACAAAGCAGCAAACCTAATGTTTATAGGTGATGACCCCAGTCTTTATGAAAATGGAGATGGCGAAACTAAAAAAGAAAGTTCAGGAGAATTTTTTATTAAGTTATGCGAATTAATAGATTTAAATAAAAAAGAATTTTATCTCACAAATGTGGTAAAATGTAATGCAAAACTATCGGAAATGACTGAGGATGAGATTAATTTTTATAAAGATATATTAGAAATGGAAATAGCTCTTGTAAATCCTAAAATTATAGTACCTCTTGGAAAAGAAGTAGCAAATTTACTGTTAGAAGAAGATAAAAAGATAGATGAAATTAGAGGAGAAGTATTAGAGTGGCGTGGAGGAATAAAAGTAATCCCCATACACGCACCTTCTTATCTAGTAAAAAATGAGGATAAACAAAAAGGCGGACCAAGATGGTTAACTTGGCAAGACCTAAAGTTTATAAAGGGTGAAGTATAGTGAAAAATAGTTTGAGAAAAGAGATAGTAAAAAAAAGAGAAGAATTAGATGAAGATTTTAGAAAAGAGTATTCACAAGATTTGACTGACATGTTTCTGAATTCAGAAACATATAAAACAGCTAAAGTTATAATGAGTTACGTTAGTTTTAGAGGAGAGTTTGACACAAGTATCATAAATAAGCAAATTATTGAAGATAAAAAGACACTTTTATTACCAAAAACTTATGAAGAAGGAGTTATGAAAGCCTTTGAAGTAAGAGATTTGAATAAACTTAAAAAAAATGATTTTGGAATCTTGGAACCATTAGAAACTAATGAAAAAGAGCCAGATTTAATTATAGTTCCAGGAGTAGCATTTGATTTGGAAGGGCATAGACTTGGATTTGGGGCAGGATATTATGACAGATTTCTTGGTGAAAAATCTATAAAAACAATAGCATTTTGTTATGATTTTCAAGTATTAGATGTTTTACCAAAAGATGAACATGATATACCTGTTGATGAAATTTTCTACATGGATTAAGCCATTAATTTCTAAAACTTGAAAAACAGTATGAATTATGATAAAATTACTTTCGTTAAATAGAATTTAGGAGGGATTTTTGTGGCAGGACATAGTAAGTGGGCTAATATCCAACATAGAAAAGGTAGACAAGATAAAATTAGAGGAAAACTTTTTACTAGAATAGGTAAAGAGCTAACTATTGCAGCAAGAGATGGTGGAAACCCAGAGTTTAATCCAAAATTAAGAATGGCTATTGATAAAGCAAAAGCTGCTAATATGTCAAAGGATGTTTTGGAAAGAGCAATAAAAAAAGGAACTGGAGAGCTTGAAGGTGTAGAGTATGTTGAAATGACATATGAAGGATACGGACCAGCTGGAGTGGCTTTTGTTGTAGAAATAGTAACTGATAATAAAAATAGATCGGCAGCAAGTGTAAGGTCAAACTTTGCAAGAAATGATGGGAACTTAGGTGCAGATGGGGCAGTTTCTTGGATGTTTCATAGAAAAGGGATTATCATTGTAGATAAAGGAGATATGGATACAGATGACTTTATGTTACAAGCCCTTGATGCAGGAGCAGAAGATATATCAGAAGAAAATGGTAAATTTGAAGTAGTAACTGAATTTTCTGAGTTTATGGCTGTAAAAGGAAACTTGGAAGGTCAAGGAATAGTTGTAGAAAGTGCAGAAATTACAATGATACCTGAAAATAATGTAGAAATTACAGATGAAGAGATGGCTAAAAAAGTTATGAAACTTTATGAAGCTCTTGAAGATAATGAAGATGTTCAAAATATCTATGCTAACTTTGAGATTTCTGATGAATTAATGGAAAAAATCGGGTAGAAATAAATAAAATATAAAAAACAGGGACTCAATAATTTGAGTTCCTGTTTTTGTTTTGGGAGGAGTTTATGGGATAAATATTTTTAAAGAAAGATTTATAGTATCTCCAAATGACAACAAATATGTCATACCGACCATAGGGAGGTATCTAAAAGATTTTCTGTGACTTTGAATGACAATCAATTATGTAAAGCTAATAATGTTAATGCGTCCAACGTTAGGTTGGTGCGGTGAAGCTGCATAAGCTTCGAGGTTATTTATTTCTAATGAATAGAATATATTATAAACTGAGTTTTCAAAAGATAGATTTCTCGTACCTCGAAATGACATGTATTTTGTCATATCGACCCCAAGGGAGATATCTTCAAATTCGTATATTCCCTAATAACAGGCTCATGTGTTCTATTAACCAGATTTCTCATTATAATCGAAATGACATACATTTTGTCATACCGACCATCGAGAGGTATCCAAAAGATTTTCTGTGACTCCAAATGATAATGAACCTCAAAGGAGATATCCTAAATTTCATTTGTCTATAACTTTTACATCAAGAAGTTTTTCAATTACAAGGTACTCAGCATGTCTTGTAGTTTTATTTTTGAATTTATAAACAGCTCGAAAGAAAACTTTTTTAGATTGATAAAAATTATAATAAAAAGCATGGGAACCTATAGATTCATCAAGAGTATCATTAAGTTCTATAGATGAGCTATATTGGAGAGAGTCATTTAAATATATAGCCCAGATTCCCATGGACTCATAATTTTGATTGAATATTTTATAAATGTTAGCTTCATATTTTAGTTTGTTATGAGTTAAAATTATCGAATTTTTTATAGAAATATCATTTGGTTTAATATTAGATTCAGCAAAATTTATTCCTTGAAATGTATAAGGAACCCCTATATTTTTGATAGGAAAATAAGGGTTTAGTTTGTCAAAATACTCATATTTAGTAAATAAAGGTTGAATGTGGCAATTGTAACTATTTAGAATACGTCTGTCTTCAGAAGAAATAATATCATTAATATTTATAATTTCTTCAGTGGCAATTCGTGATTTGTAATCTGTTCGTATATTAAGAATAATATTTGTAGAGAATGCTTCCAATACAAAACCATAAATATGAAAAACTATAAATAAAGCAGTTATAAATCCAAAAGTAATTATGTAAAAAATAGTTTTTTTTGAATAAGTTGAATTAGACATAATAAGACCTCCCAAGAAGCAGCTTACATAGAAATTATATTACAAAAAAATATAAAAACCCTTAAAATTCAATAGATTTTTTAAGGGTAAAGGGGTAAATGAAGTTTGTAAATAAAGGGACTCTATGATATAATAAATGCTAGAGGTGATTGAAAATGCATTTATTTTTAACAGAAGGAATGGGATGGTTAGAGGTTATTTGTGGTAGTATGTTTAGCGGAAAAAGTGAGGAATTAATAAGAAGACTTCGTCGTGCAAAATATGCCAATCAGAAAATTGTAGCTTTTAAGCATTCTATTGATAATAGATATGACGAAACTAAATTGGCTTCACATAGCCAAACATTTATAGAGGGAATACCTGTTTGTGACGCAAAAACTTTGGAAGAGATAGTTTTATCAAAATATATTGACGCAGAAGTAATCGGAATAGATGAAGTTCAATTTTTTGGAGATGAAATAGTTCCAGTAGTAGAGAAGTTCGCAAATATGGGGAAAAGAGTAATAGTTGCAGGACTTGACCAAGATTTTAGGGGAGAACCGTTTCATCCAATGCCTGAGCTAATGACTAGAGCAGAGTATGTGGAGAAATTTAATGCCATATGTATGTGTTGTGGAAGCCCAGCGTCTAGAACTCAAAGACTTGTTAATGGAGAGCCTGCATTCTTTGATGACCCAATAATAATGGTGGGAGCGTCAGAAAGTTATGAAGCTAGATGTAGAAAATGTCATGTAGTAAAAAGAAGAGATGTTAAAGAGGGGAAACTTATTTTTGTGGTAGGGACAGGAACAGAAATAGGAAAAACTCATGTAAGTAAAATGATACTTAAAGAATCTTTGGCAAAAAGTGACAAGGTAATTGGGCTTAAACCTGTGGAAACAGGAAGCGAAACTTTTGGAGAAAATCTGGAAGGTTCAGATTCTTTTGTATTTGCAGAGATTACAGGGAGAAGAGTAGAAGATGTTAATAGATATTTCTTTACAAAACCTATGTCACCTCACATTGCAGCAGAACTTGATGGAGTTGATATAGATATAAAAGAGATAAAAGCTCTTATTGACAAAAATCTGATGGAAAATGAGATAGTAGTGGTAGAAGGTGCTGGAGGTCTTTTAGTTCCTTACAAAAATAACTATACTTTCTTAGACTTGCTTGTAGATTATAGACAAAAATCAGAAGTGGTAGTTGTAGCTCCAAACGTTCTTGGCACAATTAACCATACTCTAATGACTATAGATGTATTAAAAAGAAATGATATTAAGATAAGTGAAGTAATCTTAAATAACATAGATAAAACAATTGATAAAGAGATGTTGAAAAGTAACAGAGAAGCTATAGAAAACTTTACAACAATAAAAAATATAAGAGAGTTGGATTAATGGATACGAGAAGCTTGGAAAAAAGCGCAAAACTGGGTTTTTTATTTTATATAAGCTATGAAGGGAAGAAATTTCATTCCTTTGATGAAAATAGCGATAAAAAATCTGTAAAGGGCGAATTCATAAGAATAGCCAATGAGTTGGGATTTACTTGGGCAAAGGGAGTTCAGCAAGGTGGAAGAACTGATGCAGGAGTAAATGCTATAGAAAATATACTTTATGTAAGCTCCAATTATATTGGGAATTTGGAGGAATTAAAAGATAATTTTAACTCAAAAATAGATGGATTAAAAATAATTGATATTAAAAAAACTCTACCAAATTTAGTTATACCAGATTTGGTAGAAAGTAGAGAGTATCAGTATAAATATCCTAAAGAAAAAATAGGGAGAACTACCCAAGAGATAGAAGAAATCTGTAAAGAACTTAGTGGAACTTATGATGTAAGTAGGTTTACAGATGAAAAGGGGAAATCCCTAAAAGAAAAAGTAAGAACGGTAGAAGTGAGTTATAGTGATGAAGGACTATACTTTGTGGGAGACTCTTTTATGCCCAAACAAGTAAGAATCATGAGTTCTGTAATACTTACAGGGAAAAATAGAATTTTTCCAAGCCAGTATCTTTATTTGAAGAAGATAAACTTGAAACAAGAGTTAATGGATTATATCTTTGAGAAAAATAGGGATATAGAGGTAGAAGGTGCAGAAAAAATAGAGAGTAGTAAAAAACTTCATATTTTTTATGTGACAGATAAGAGTAAATTTTTAGGGAAAAATGGGAATAATATAAAGGCATTAAAGAAGCAATATGGAAATATAGTAGTTAGAGAGGTTAAGAATGATATATAAAGTTAAACAAGTCTACACCATGATTTTTTCAAAGTTAAAAGAAGAGGATAAAAAATTAATTGAGGAAAATTTGGAAGGTGTAGAGAGAGAAATATTTGAAGAGATGCATCCTTATGATAAAAAACATTCAGTAAATGTTCTAAAAGGAGTGCTGAAAAGTAATGTTCTTAGGGAAGATAAGTTATATATAAGACTTGCGTTACTTCATGATTGTGGGAAAGATGTGAAAACTACTTTTGGGCAAAGGGTAAAATATTCATTGTTTAAAGTTGGGAGAATACATTTTCATCCAAAAAGAGGCTATGAAAAGCTAAATGAGATTGACTATAAATTGGCACTTCTTGTTCAGAAACATCATAATAAAAATATAGATAATGATAAGCTTAGAGCTTTTCAAAAGATAGATAATAAAAATTAGGAAAAATACTAATAGTTAGCAATTAGAAGGTAGCAAGTAGCAGTTGAAAAACAATTAGTAATTAGAAGTTAGTAATTAGTAATTGAAGAGATTGGGATATCTCACTATGTTTGATATGACAAAATATATGTCATTTCGAGGAACGAGAAATCTAAAGATACCTCTCTGCGGTCGGTATGACAATTTGTTTGTAGCTTCCACATTGTGAGTCTGAGATATCTCCCGATGGTCGGTATGACAAATTCATGTCATTTCGAGGAACGAGAAATCTCTCCTAATTCCTAGTGACAAAACTCTTAAATAGCCAAATTTTTTAGATTGGAGAATAGATGATTAGTGTAGAAAA
>JAGNSM010000050.1 GCA_017988045.1 Fusobacteriaceae bacterium | reverse complement strand
AGCATCTCTTTTCTATTTAAAGTACAAGCTCCACAATGAATTACAAGCTTGTATTCATGGAGATTATCTGGATAATCTCGACCGCTTGTAAATTCAAATATTATATCGCTATTGATATGACTTTTTATCCATCTTGGAATTTTAACAGTTCCAATATCATCGGGTTGGGCATGATGTGTACAAGCCTCTGCAATAAGGACTTTATCTCCTGCTTTTAGATTTTTTAGTGCTTTTGCTCCTTCAACTAACTTAAATAAATCTCCTTTATATTTTGCAAATAAGATAGAAAAAGAAGTTAACGCAATATCTTCTGGGGTATCTGCAGAAACACTAGAAAAAACCTGTGAATCTGTGATAACAAGCTTTGGTTTGATTTTTAAACTATCTAATAGATAACGTAGCTCTTTTTCCTTACATTGATGGACAATCGCATCATTATCTAAAATATCTCTAATCATTTGAACTTGAGGAAGAATAAGCCTTCCTTTAGGCATTCCAGTATCAATAGGAGTTACAAGAACAACGTGGTCTCCAGGATTTATAAGTTCTCCTAATATTGAGGGTTGCTCAAAAGATTTTGGACTATGTTTAATAATAAGGTTTTTTAATTCTTCAATTCTGATTTTTTCTTTTGCAGAAACTTGTGTGAATATATAATCTTCTGTTTTTAGCTCTTCTAAAAATATACAATTTGAATCGTTCAAATCACTTTTGTTAAGAACAACTATAAAAGGAGTATTAGTTTCCTTAAGTTTATTTATAATGTTTACATCAAAATAAGAAAAACCTTTAGAATCTACTACCAGTAGAGCAATATCTGTTTTTTTGATAACTTCTAAAGTTTTTTCGATTCTCAACTCTCCTAAGGCCCCTTCATCATCAAATCCAGCAGTATCTATAAGTACAACAGGACCAATAGGGAGAATTTCCATTGCTTTATAGACAGGGTCTGTAGTAGTTCCAGCATAATCGGAAACGATAGCAATATTTTGATTTGTTATTGCATTGATAAGAGTTGATTTCCCCATATTTCTTTTGCCAAAAATAGCAATATGAAGTCTATTGGCATTGGGAGTTTTATTTAATTCTGACATTTTTACCTCCGAAAATAAATTGATTTATAGATAATTAAATTTAAATATTTATTTAAAGTTATTGTAATAATAAAGTTTGAAATCAAATATAAATTTTTTTAAAATTAAAAGTATGATTTTCAACTAAATAATACCATATTTGAATAAATATGACAAAGGGAATCATTGACATATACCAGATAAGTGGTATAATAAATAACGGGTGTGAGTTAACACCTGTTATTATTATGTAAGGAGTGGATGGGATGAAATTACCAACATTGAATATAGCCAATTTAGATATTAAGTACCCGATTATACAAGGTGGTATGGCTATAAGAGCTTCAATGGCAAAACTTGCTGCGGCAGTTGCCAACGAAGGTGGAGTAGGGCTTATTGCAGGAACGGCACTATCAATAAACGAACTTAAAGAAGAAATAAGAAAAGCGAGAGAACTTACAAAAGGAGTTATTGGCGTTAATATAATGTTTGCAGCAAAAGAGTTTGCGGAACTTGTAATGGCATCAATAGAAGAAGGGATAGATCTTATTGTTTGTGGAGCTGGATTTTCTAGAGATATATTTACTATAGGTAAAGAGCATGGGACACCAATAGTTCCAATAGTTTCTTCGTTGAAATTAGCTAAAATTTCTGAAAAAATGGGTGCAGCAGCAATAATAGTAGAAGGTGGAAACGCTGGTGGACATTTAGGAACAGAGCTTGATTCTTGGGATATTGTAAAAGAAATTAAAGATGGAGTTAAAATACCAGTTATTGGAGCAGGAGGAGTTATAACTCCAGAAGATGCTAAAAGAATGTTTGAATTAGGGGTAGACGGAATACAAATGGGAAGCAGATTTATATGTGCAGAAGAATGTGAAGTTGCACAAGAGTTTAAAGATGCGTACATTAATGCTAAAGAAGGCGATGTAGTAACGATAATGAGTTCTGCGGGACTTCCTGCTAATGCAATAATTTCTCCATATGTACAAAAGATTCTTAATGATGATACAAAAGAGCCTATTAAATGTACAAACTGCTTAAAGTACTGTACTCGTAAGTTTTGCGTAAATGAGAGATTAGTAAGAGGGCATGATGGAGATAAAGAAGGTGGAATATTCTTTGCAGGAAAAGACGCATGGAAAATAAATGACGTATTATCTGTAAAAGAAATATTTGAAAAATTTACTGGAGTTTTTGATAAATAATAAAATTAATGGGAAGACTAGAGTCTTCCTTTTTAGCTTATTGACTATAGATTTCAAATGAGGGAAGTATATAGAAAATATATATTTTAAATCTTCTTGAAAAAACTATGGAATTTTGATATAATTATTACCTATTGGAAGAATTTTGATTGATAGGTGTTGTTAAGAAAAATTACTTGACAAAAACTTTATTACTTTGTATAATTACAAAGGTATTTTTATTAAGAAGGTGGAAGAATCTTGAAGTTAAAATTAGAAGAATTAAAAACAAAAGGTTTAAACCATTTCCAATTTGAGGAATCAATAAAAGAACTTGCTGATTTGGAATTCGAATTAGTGGAACCAGTAAAAGTAAACTTCACAATAGATTTATTGGGAGAAGAAGTTTATGTTAAAGGTGTATTTTCTACGAAGATTAAGACAACTTGTGTAAAGTGTCTGAATTCTTATGAAAGAAATCTTACTGGAGAAATGGAATCTAGTTATTTGGATGCTAAAATCCACAAGAAATATTTAGATTCATTAGAAGATGATATGGAGTCAGACGAAAATGTTTATGAAGAGCTTGTTAATGGAGAAATCGACATTGATGAGTTAGTAAGAGAACATCTGATTCTTGAAGTTGACCCTTATGAAGTATGTTCTGAAAAATGTCAAGGGCTTTCTGAAATGAAAGATTACGAAGATGATGGAATAGACCCAAGATGGGCACAACTTTTAGAAATGTCAAAAAATAAATAGAATATATAGGAGGTAGTAGAAATGGCAGTACCTAAAAAAAAGACTTCAAAAGCTAAAAAAAATATGAGAAGATCTCACCATGGATTAAAAGGACTACATTTAGATACTTGTGAAAACTGTGGAGCGCCTAAAAGACCTCATAGAATTTGTTTGGACTGTGGAAGCTTCAAAGGGAAACAAGTTTTAGAGAGTGCAGAATAATTACTTTTTTCTTAAAAAGCAAGATGCATAATCTTGCTTTTTTTAGTAGGAGGAAAACAAATGAAGATTGCAATAGATGCAATGGGTGGAGATTTCGCACCTTTAGAACCAGTTAAAGGGGCTATTGAAGCTATAAAAGTAAATCTCAAGCTAGAAGTGATTTTAGTAGGAGATCAAGAAAAAATAAATAACGAATTAAAAAAATATAAGTATGATAAGAATAAAATAGAAGTAGTGCATACAACAGAGCAGATTATGATGAAAGAAGCAGAATCACCAGCAATGGTTGTGAGAAAGAAAAAAGATTCTTCTATGGTTGTCGCAATAAGGCTAGTAAAAGAAGGTAAAGCTCATGCAGTAGTATCTGCTGGGAATACAGGTGCTCTTATGACAGCATCACAGCTTACTTTAGGTAGAATTAAAGGTGTTTTAAGACCTGCAATTACTACTGTATTTCCAAGGAGAAATGGTGTAATGGTTCTTATGGATGTAGGAGCTAATGCAGACTGTAAAGCTGAATACATAGATCAGTTTGCTATAATGGGTTCTGAGTTTTCAAAAATAATTTTGGAAGTCAAAAATCCTAAAGTTGGTCTTGCTAATATAGGCGAAGAACCTGGTAAAGGGAATGAAATAAGTAAACAAGCTTATGAACTACTGAAAGAAAATAAAAATATTAATTTTATTGGGAATATAGAAACAAGAGAAATGATAGAGCATGACGTAGATGTTGTTGTTGCAGATGGATTTACGGGAAATATAATACTTAAAACAGCTGAAGGAATTGCAAAATTCATTCTTTCTTTACTTAAAGAAAAAATTAAATCTAAAAAAATATATATGCTAGGAGCTCTTTTATTAAAACCAGTATTCAAAAGTTTAAAAAATGAGTTAGATCATTCAGAATATGGTGGAGCTATATTTTTAGGGTTAGATGGGATTTCTGTAAAAGCTCATGGAAATTCAGATTCAAATGCATTTAAAAATGCTCTGAATGTAGCAAGTAAATTTGCAGAAAGAAACTTTGTGGAAGAACTTAAAAAAGTAATCCAAAGGGGAGTATAATTATGAAACTAAAAAATGTAGGGATTATAGGTGTTGGGTCATATAAACCTGAAAAAATATTAACAAATAGTGATTTGGAAAAAATGGTTGAAACTTCTAATGAGTGGATAGTAAGTAGAACTGGAATAGAAGAAAGAAGAATAGCAGAGGATAGTCAAGCGACTTCTGATTTGGCATATGAAGCAGCCAAAAAAGCTTTAGAGAACGCAAAAGTTTCTCCAGAAGAAATAGATTTGATTATTGTTGCAACAATGACTCCCGATTATTTTACACCTGCAACGGCAGCTATTGTACAAGATAAATTAGGAGCTACTAAAGCAGCAGCATTTGATTTATCATCAGCATGTTCAGGACAGGTTTACGCCTTAGTTGTAGCTCAAAATTTTATAGCAACAGGAGCTTATAAAAAAGTATTGGTAATTGGTGCAGAAACATTGTCTAAAGTATTGGATTGGACAGATAGAAATACATGTATTCTTTTTGGAGATGGAGCTTCAGCTATGGTATTAGGTGAGGTAGAAGAAGGGTATGGAATAAAAGCTTTCCACTTAGCAGCTGATGGTAGTGGAGAACAAGCTCTTTTAGTTCCAGCTGGTGGAAGTAGAAAACCTGCAACATCTGAAACAGTTGAGAATAAAGAACACTTCTTAAAAATGAATGGGAAAGAAGTATTTAAGTTTGCTGTAACAGTAATTCCTGATACTGTGGCAAAAACTCTTGAAAAAGCTGGAATGGAAATGTCTGATATAGACTTAATCGTTCCACATCAAGCGAATTACAGAATAGTAAGTGCAGCTGCTAAAAAAATGAATTATCCAGAAGAAAAATTCTATATGAATCTTAATAAATTAGGAAACACATCAGGAGCTTCTATAGGGCTTGCTCTTACAGAAGCATATGAAAATGGATTAGTAAAAAAAGGTGATAATTTAGTTTTTGTAGGATTTGGAGCAGGATTATCATACGCATCTCTTGTGCTTAAATGGGCATATTAGAATCAATTAATAGTTGAAAATTAGTAAGTAGCAATAAACCCAATTGATAACTGTTACTCAAATTTGACTTAACATGTTTGTTGTGATAAAATATATTACACTTGTATTTTTTAGGAGGATAAATGTCTAAAATAGCATTTTTATACCCAGGGCAAGGTGCTCAATATGTTGGAATGGGTAAAGATTTATACGAAAATAATGCGAAAGCAAAACAATATTTTGATAGTATTTTTGATGGTTTAGAAATAGATCTTAAAACAGTTATGTTTGAAGGGCCAGAAGAAACACTAAAAGAAACGAAATATACTCAACCTGCAATAGTTGCAATGAGCTTAGTACTTACGAAACTATTTATGGAAGAAAAAGGAGTTAAACCTGATTTCGTAGCAGGGCATTCTTTAGGAGAATATTCTGCAATTGGAGCAGCTGGAATCTTATCTTTTGAAGATACAGTTAAACTTGCTGCAAAAAGAGGCGAAATCATGAATGTGGTAGCCAAAGAGGTTAATGGAACTATGGCTGCAATATTAGGTCTTACATCTGATAAAATTTTAGAAGTTTTATCAACAGTAGAAGGAACGGTAGAAGCTGTAAACTTTAATGAACCTACTCAAACAGTAATTGCTGGGGAAGTGAAAGCGGTAGAAGCTGCATGTGAAGCATTGAAAGCTGCAGGGGCTAAAAGAGCGTTAATCCTTCCTGTAAGTGGACCATTTCATTCATCATTAATGAAACCAGCTGGAGAAGAGTTAAAAGTAGTTTTAGATACACTTACATTTAATGAAAGTGATGTAAAATTAGTTGCGAATACTTCTGTAGAGTTTGTTTCTGAGGTAGAAGAATTAAAAGAAGAATTATATAAACAAACTTTCGGTCCAGTAAGATGGGTTGAAACAATTGCAAAATTAAAAGAAAACGGTGTAACAGAATTTTATGAAATTGGACCAGGAAAAGTACTGAAAGGTCTAGTAAAAAAAATAGATAAAGAGTTAGAAGTAACTAATCTTGAAAAATTAGACGACTTAGGCCTATAATATTAGGTAAATTTTTTAACTGGAGGTAAAAAATGATTTCTATTGATTTAAGTGGAAAGACAGCGGTTATAACAGGTTCTGCAAGAGGAATTGGAAGAGCTATTGCTGAAAAATTGGCAGAAGCTGGAGCAAATATAATAATTAGTGACATTATGGCAGAAGTTGGAGAAGTTACAGCAAAAGAAATAGCTGATAAATACTCTGTAAAAACGGCTTTTGTAGAAGCAAATGTTACTAAAGAAGAAGATAACGAAAAATTAGTAGCTACAGCAGTAGAACAATTTGGTTCTATTGATATTATGGTAAATAATGCAGGAATTACAAAAGATGGACTGTTCATGAGAATGTCAGAATCAGATTTTGCGAGAGTTGTAGATATTAACTTAAAAGGGGCTTTCTTAGGAGCTCATGCAGCATATCTTAAAATGATGAAACAAAGAAGTGGAGTAATCATAAATATGGCTTCAGTTATTGGATTAACAGGTAACTTAGGGCAAGCAAACTATGCAGCTTCAAAAGCTGGACTTATAGGTATGACTAAATCTATAGCAGCAGAAGCAGCAAAAAGAGGAGTTAGATGTAACGCTATAGCTCCAGGATATATTCAATCTGAAATGACAGATTTGTTAAAAGAAGATGTTAAAAAAGCAATTTTAGACAAAGTTCCTATGGGAACAATGGGATCAGTAGAAGATGTAGCTAATGCGGTATTATTCTTAGCTTCAGACTTATCATCATACATCACAGGAAAAACAATTACTGTTGATGGTGGAATGGTAATGATTTAATTAAATAACTTGAAAAATAGCGTAAAATCTGCTATTATCATATAAGAAAAAGTATTCTAAGGAGGAAATTAAATGTTAGAAAAAGTTAAAGCAGTTATAGTTGAGCAATTAGGTGTAGATGAAGATCAAGTAACTTTAGATGCTTCATTTGCTGACGATTTAGGAGCAGACTCATTAGATACAGTTGAGTTAATAATGGCTTTTGAAGAAGAATTTGGAGTAGAAATTCCAGATGATCAAGCTGAAAAAATCAAAACTGTTAAAGATGTTGTAGAATTTATCGAAGCAAACAAATAATAGAAAAAAGGGGTATGGAAATACCCCTTTATTTGATTTGATTCATAGAATTATACTTTTTAATAGAATAAGTATTATTAATGATTAAATTTTTAGAACTAAAAAATTTTTTATATAGAGGAGAAAACTTATGAGAAGAGTCGTAGTAACAGGTGTAGGACTTGTAAGTTCATTGGGAACAGGCGTAGAAAAAACTTGGGAAGCCCTTTTAAAAGGGGAAACAGGAATTAAATTAATAGAGAGTTTTGACACTGAGGATTTGGCTGTTAAAATGGCTGGAGTTGTAGATGACTTTAATCCTGAAGACTTTGGAATAGATAAAAAAGAACTAAAAAAATTAGCAAGATTTTCTCAGTTTGGAATAGCAGCATCTAAAATGGCTTTAGATGATTCAGGGCTTATTATTGATGAAAATAATGCTGAAAGAATAGGTGTAATTGTAAGTTCTGGAATAGGTGGATTAGATGTTTTTGAAGAACAACATGTAAATCTAGTTGATAAAGGGGCAAAAAGAGTAAGTGCCTTTACAATACCAGCGATGATTGCAAATATGAGTTCAGGGAATATTTCTATATATTTAGGAGCTAAAGGACCAAATAAAACAATAGTAACAGCTTGTGCAGCAGGAACTCATTCTGTTGGAGATGCTTTTGAATTAATTAAACATGGTAGAGCAGATGCAATGGTAGCAGGTGGAACAGAAGCTTGTATTAGTAAATTCTGTGTAGCTGGGTTTAATAATATGACTGCATTATCAAGAAATAGTGAAAATTATAAAAAATCTTCTAGACCTTTTACAATAGATAGAGATGGATTTGTAATGGGAGAAGGAGCAGGAGTAGTTATATTAGAAGAATACGAAAGTGCAAAAGCTAGAGGAGCAAAAATATACGCAGAAATGGTAGGTTATGGAGAAACAGGAGATGCTCACCATATGACAGCACCAGCATCAGGAGAAAGAGCAGGCGCTGTAAGAGCAATAAAAATGGCATTGGAAGAAGGCGGAATTGATCCTACTGAAGTTGATTACATAAATGCTCATGGAACTTCAACACCTACAAATGATAAAGTAGAAACAGCGGCTATTAAAAATGTATTTGGAGAACATGCATATAAACTAGCAGTATCTTCAACTAAAGGTGCTACAGGACATTGTCTTGGAGGAGCTGGAGGAATTGAAGCAGTATTCCTTGCTTTAGCTATTAAAGAGGGAGTTATGCCTCCAACAATAAACTATGAAAATCCAGATCCAGATTGTGATTTGTTTTATGTTCCAAATGTACCTGTAAAGAAAGACATTAAAGTGGGACTTTCTAATTCATTAGGATTTGGTGGACATAATGCAGTAATTGCAATGAGAAAAGTAGACTAGTTTTAGGGGTGTGTATTATTTTGGACGAAAGCAGAAGACTACAGGAGTTACAGGAACTTATTAATTATAAATTTAATGATGAATCTTTATTAAAAAAAGCGCTTATACATAGATCTTTTGGTAATGAAAATTGGGAATATAAAAATATTAACAATGAGAAGTTAGAACTTTTGGGAGATGCTGTTTTAGATCTTATAGTTACAGAATATCTTTACAAGAATTTTGCAGTAGCAACAGAGGGAGAACTTGCCAAATTAAAATCTATGATTGTAAGTGAACCTGTTTTGGCTAATATATCTAGTGAAATAAAACTTGGAAATTATCTAATGTTAAGTAAAGGTGAAGAGTTAACAGGTGGTAGAGAAAGGGAATCTATTTTAGGAGATGTATTTGAGGCATTATTAGGAGCGATTTATCTAGATTCAGAAATTAATACAGTTAGAGATGTAGCTCTAAAATATTTAATATATAAAATTGAGCATATTAACGAAAATGAAGAGTTAATAGACTATAAAACTATATTACAAGAGTATTCTCAAAGAGTTTATAAAATAATACCTGTTTATGAAGTTATCAATGAACTAGGGCCAGACCATAAAAAATCTTTTGAAATTTCAGTAAGTATTGAAGAAAAAAAGGTAATGGGTAGAGGTGTAGGGAAGAACAAAAAACAAGCAGAACAATTTGCAGCAAGAGAAGCATGTAAAAATTTGGAGATAAAAATATAATGAAGCATTATAATATACCTATTTTTATAGCTCATTTTGGATGTCCAAACAAGTGTGTTTTTTGTAATCAAAATAAAATAACTGGAATAGAGACAAATATACAGCCAGAAGAAGTAAAGGGTATAATAGATGAATATCTATGTACCCTTCCTTCGTATGGAGAGAAGGAACTTGCTTTTTTTGGTGGGACTTTTACAGCAATATCAATTCCTTTACAGAAGGAATTTTTGAGTGTCGCAAAAGAATTTATTGATAAGGGATTAATAAAAGGAATTAGATTATCAACAAGACCAGATAATATTGATTTGAATATTGTAAAAATGCTCAAAGAATATGGAGTTACAACAGTTGAACTTGGAGTTCAGTCTTTGGATAACAAAGTTTTAAGTTTATCTGAAAGAGGATATAGAAAAGAAGAAGTTGAAAGAGCAGTAAAATTACTAAAGGATTTTCAAATAGAAGTTGGAATCCAAATTATGCCTGGTCTTCCAGGTTCTTCTTTTAAAAGTGATTTACAAACAGTAAAAGAAGTTATAGAAATGAAGCCTAATTTTACGAGGGTTTATCCAACACTGGTAATTAGCGATACTAAACTTGAAAAAATGTTTAAGAATAATGAGTTTGTGCCATTGTCATTGGATGAAGCAGTAGATTTGACCAGTGTAATAATTGCTATGTTAGAAAATTGTAAAATTCCAATAATTAGAGTAGGATTACAACCTTCAGAGGATATACGTGAAGAAGGAGTAATTGTTGCAGGGCCATTTCATCCAGCTTTTAGAGAACTTTGTGAGAGTAATATTTATAGACTTTTTTTCGAAGAAAAGCTTATAACTTGTGAAAAAATTATAGTTAAGGTATCTCATAGGGATGTTTCGAGAGTTTCTGGAATTAGAGGGAGTAATAAAAAATATTTTGGAAAGAGACTAGAAATAATTGTGGACGAAACCATAGAAAAAGGGTCATTTTATTTAAATAATCAAAAATATTGTAGAGAAAATTTACTAAAAAATGTTCTAAGAGTGGTGTTAAATGAAGCAGATAATAATTAATGTTAATGAAGTAGAAATTCAAGTTGCCTTTGTTGAAAATGGGAGACTTGTAGAATTTTTTACTAATAGAGATGATAAGACGAGAATCAATGGAAATATAATTAAAGGTAAAGTAGAAAACATTCTTCCAGGAATGGAATCTGCTTTTGTTAATATTGGAAGAAATAAAAATTCATTTTTATACGTTAATGATTTGAGAGAATTTGAAGAAAAATTTTTAGATGGAATAAAAAATAGTGATAAACCTATAGAAGAAATTTTGAAAGTAGGAGACGAGGTAGTAGTACAAGTTATTAAAGAACCACGTGGAAGTAAAGGTGCTAGAGTTACTACTCATTATACTATTCCCGGTAAGTACTTGGTATTAATGCCGAATAATGATTATATAGGTGTCTCTAAAAAAATTAAAGATGAAGCTGAAAGAGAAAGATTAACAGGAATATTAAGAGAAATCAAACCCGATAAAGTGGGAGTAATAATTAGAACAGATGCTTTTGGAAAAAATGAAGTATATTTTGAAAGAGAAATGGAATATCTTATTAAAAAATGGGAAGAAATAGAAAGTAAAATGAATAAAGCTCCTATAGGACAAGTGTTATATGATGACAATAATTTGATAACAAGAGTAGTAAGAGATATTTTTAATAATGATGTAGATGAACTTATTATCAATGATGAAAATTCTTATTGGGACATAATAGATTATATTTCTGCTTTTTCAGATAATTCACTAAATTTAAAAGTAAAACTTTATGCTAAAGAAAAACCAATTTTTGAAGAGTATAATATTATGCGAGAGCTGAATCAAGCATTAAATATAACTGTTTGGCTAAAGTGTGGTGGGTACTTAGTTATAGAGAAAACGGAAGCTCTTATAAGTATTGATGTTAATACAGGAAAAAATGTAGGGACATATACCTTGGAAGAAACGGTATTTGAAACGAATATGGAAGCAGCAAAGGAAATAGCTATTCAATTAAGGCTTCGTAATTTGAGTGGAATAATAATAATAGACTTTATTGATATGAAGGTAGAAGAAGATAAAATAAAAGTTCTAGAAGAGCTTGAGAGAGCTTTAGAAAGTGATAGAATAAAAAACAATATAGTTCATTTTACTGATTTAGGGTTAATAGAAATGACAAGAAAAAGGGTAGGAAATCCTCTTTCAAATGATTTTTTAGAAGTTTGCGCAGAATGTGGAGGATTAGGACAGGTTAAATCTAAAGGGACTATTCTTAGCAGTATTTTTAATGAACTTAAAGTAACTACAGAAGAAAAAGATATTTCAACTGTAAATTTGTTTTTGAGTAATGACATGTATAGCTTTATAATGGAGAATTATGTGGACTTTATATATAGCTATATGAAAGAAAAAAATAAAAAAATAAAATTATTTAAGGAAGATACTAGAAAAAATAAAGATTATGAGCTATTATTAGAAGTATAGGTGGTTAATTTGAAAAAAATAGCAGTATATGCAGGAAGTTTTGATCCAGTGACTAATGGACATATGGATATAATAAAAAGATCGGTTAATTTATTTGACAAAGTTATTGTTGCTATTTTAAATAATAGTGCAAAAAAAAATTGGTTTACTTCAGAAGAGAGAAAAGAGCTTATTAAGAAATCGCTTCCAGAGGGAATTGAAGTTGAAATAGCAAGTTTTGACGGGCTATTAGTAAATTTCATGAAAGAAAATGGGGCTTCAATTTTAGTACGAGGACTACGTGCAGTATCAGATTATGAATATGAATTGCAGTTAGCATTAACTAATGATATTTTATCAAAAAATAGTATAGAAACAGTTTTTTTAACAGCATCAAGAGAAAATTTATATTTAAGTGCTTCAATAGTTAAGGATATAGCTATAAATAATGGGAATCTCGAAGATTTTGTTAATAGTAAAATCATAGAGGATATAAAAAATAAAGTAAAAAACTTGAGGTGAAATTATGAAAAGTATATTAATTGCAGATGATTCATTATTTATGCGACAAATGTTAAAAGAGTTACTACCAAGAGATAAGTTTTTTGTTATTGGCGAGGCCTCTACAGGGAAAGAAGCACTAGCAAAATATAGTCAACTAAATCCTGATTTGGTTACTATGGATATTACAATGCCTGATATGGATGGAATAGCAGCAGTAAAAAAAATTATAGAGCTTAATAGTGCAGCAAAAATTATTATGGTTAGTGCTATGGGGCAAAAGCCAATGATTAAAGAAGCTCTTGAAGCAGGTGCAAAGGATTTTATAGTAAAACCTTTTGATAGAGAAAAAATTATTAGTGTTTTAAATAATTTATAGGAGTTGTTATGGCAAAAGAGAAGAGTGTATTTGTATGTGAAAATTGTGGGGCAAAACAGCCAAAATGGATGGGAAAATGTCCTTCTTGTGGAGCATGGAGTACTCTTGTTGAAGAGGTAGAAGTAAAATTGCCAAAAAATATAAGCAACAAAGAGTTTGAAAAATATTCTTTAGACAGTATATTTATTGAAGAAAATATAAGATACACAAGTAATATGAAAGAATTTGACAGGGTTCTGGGAGGAGGCCTAGTTAAAGGTGAAGTAGTACTTCTTACTGGGAATCCTGGAATAGGGAAATCAACATTACTTCTCCAAGTATCAGAAGAGTACACTAAATATGGAGAGGTTTTTTATATTTCAGGTGAAGAGTCTGTAAATCAAATAAAATATAGAAGTCAAAGATTAGGAGTTAAAAATTCTAATATATTTCTTATTAATGAAACAGATATTGAGATACTTGAGAGTAATATAAAAAAAACAAAACCAGCCTTAGTAGTTATAGATTCAATACAAACAATTTATAGCTCTCTACAAGATTCTATACCTGGAACAGTAACTCAAATTAGGGAGTCTACCTTAAGGATAATTGATTTAGCTAAAAGTTTAGAAATTCCTTTTTTTATAGTAGGCCATATAACAAAAGATGGAAAAGTAGCTGGGCCAAAACTTCTCGAACATATGGTAGATTGTGTTTTACAATTTGAAGGGGAAGAAGGGAATTATTATAGAATTCTAAGAAGTCTTAAAAATAGATTTGGATCTACCAATGAAATAGCAGTCTTTAACATGGAAACTGATGGAATGCAAGAAGTTGAAAACCCTTCAGAGTTTTTTCTTAGTGAAAGAGATGAAAAAAATATTGGGAGTCTTGTAGTACCTGTGCTAGAAGGAACTAAAGTTTTTTTACTAGAAGTACAGAGCTTATTGATAAATAGCTCATTTGGTATGCCTAGACGGGTAGTACAAGGTTTTGATAGAAGTAGACTAGAAATTATTACAGCTATAATAGAAAAAAAGTTGGGAATAAATTTAGGTAATCTAGATTTATTTATAAATATACCTGGAGGTATAGCAATTAAAGATACTTCAGCTGATTTGTCAGTGGTAATAAGTATTTTTTCTGTAATTAAAGAAACAGCAATAAGCCAGAAAATTGCAGCAATAGGGGAATTAGGACTTAGAGGAGAAATAAGAAAAGTATCATTTATAAATAAAAGACTTAAAGAATTAGAAAAACTAGGGTTCACAGGTGTTTATGTTCCTGAATCCAATAGAAAAGAGATTGAAAATGAAAAATATAAGTTGAAACTAATTTATTTGAAAAATTTAGGAGAGCTTATGGAAAGGATGAGGTGACATGGACTATAAAAATAAAGAGTTTCTAGAATTGTTAAAGTCTGTAGCTCCTGGAACTGAAATAAGAAAAGGAATAGATCATATTCTTGATGCAGGAACTGGAGGGCTTATAGTACTAGGATGTAATGAAAAAATACTTAAATTATGTGATGGCGGATTTTGTATAAATACACCATTTAATCCTCAAAGAATCTATGAATTGGCTAAAATGGATGGAGCTATAGTTTTAAATGATAAAATGGATGAGATTATTTATGCAAATGTCCAGTTACAGCCTGATTCTAAGATAGAAACTATAGAAAGTGGAACAAGACATAGAACAGCAGAAAGAGTAGCGAAAGAAACAGGATACAAGGTTATTGCTGTATCTCAAAAAAGAAAAATAGTGACTTTATATAAAGACAATTTTAGATATACTTTAAAACATATTTCTGATATTATACCAGAAGCAAATCAAGCTATAAAAACTCTTGAAAGATTTGGTGAAGTAATTGAAAAAGCATTAATAAATCTTACAATTATGGAGTTTGAAGATTTAGTTACGCTTTTTGAAGTAACAACAATATTACAAAAGTTTACTCTGATGATGAGAGTAGCAGAGGATATAGAGAAGTATATAGTGGAGCTAGGGGTAGAAGGCCGTCTAATTCAGACACAATTCGATGAAATTACAGGAGATTTAAAAAAAGAAGTAGA
>JAGNSM010000146.1 GCA_017988045.1 Fusobacteriaceae bacterium | reverse complement strand
AAAGAACTCCAAAATCCTTTAAAATAACCTACACGAATTTCTTTAATAAATATTATAAATAATAATACTTTGAATAACTTAACAATCTCAAAACTCCATTCTTCTTTCATATAAAACTCCATTTCTTTTTTTTAGTAACTTGAAAAGTTTATCATTTTTTATATGATTTTGCAAATCCAAATTCCAAATAAAAACTGCTGATTACTCAGCAGTTTTTTCTATAACTTCTTCTTTTTCTTCTGTTATTAAATCTGTAGACTCATCATTGATTATTATATCAATCTTATGCTCTTCACCTTTTTCTTCTGGCTCAGTAGTTTCTGCTTTTCCAAAAACAATTTCATTTAACTCTTCACCTGTAATTGTCTCTTTTTCAAGTAGCGCATTTGCTATATCATGGAGTTTATCAACATTTTCTATAATAAGTCTTTTTGTATCTTCATAAGCTTCATCTAAGATTCTTCTTATTTCATTATCTAATTCTTTCCCTGTATCTTGACTATAGAAAGTTTGATTTTTATAATAATCGCCTTGTTGCGTTGCATCATACTGCACAAGACCAGCTTTACTCATACCAACTCTTGTTACCATGTAGTTAGCAATTGATGTAGCCTGAGCGATATCTGAAGAAGCTCCTGTAGAAACGTCTCCTAATATTATTTCCTCTGCTACTCTTCCTCCAAATGCTACTCTTATATCAGCTAAAAATTCATTTTTCATTTTGTAAGATTTCTCTTCTGTTGGTACTTGCATCAAATATCCACCAGCTCCTCCACGAGGAATAATAGTTACTTTGTATGCAGGAATTGTATGTTCTAATAAAGTATTTATTAGAGCATGACCACCTTCATGGTATGCTGTTAATTTCTTTTCTTTATCACTTAAAACTTTTGACTTTTTAGCAGGTCCGTAAGCAACTTTTTCACTTGCTTCCTCAATATCTGCCATAGTAACTATTTTTCTTCCAGCACGTGCCGCTAAAATTGCTGCTTCATTTAACATATTAGCAATATCTGCTCCAACAAAACCTGCAATTTTTCTTGCTATTCTTGCTAAATCTACATCATCACTTAATTTTTTCCCTTTTGAATGTACATTTAATATTGCTTCTCTTCCTTTGATATCTGGCGCATCAACAGATACTTGTCTGTCAAATCTTCCAGGTCTAGTTAGTGCTTTATCTAATATTTCATCTCTATTTGTTGCTGCTATAACTATAATTGTTTCTTCATTTCCAAATCCATCCATTTCAACTAGAAGTTGATTAAGAGTTTGTTCTCTTTCATCATTTCCTCCACCTTGTCCTGAACCTCTTTTTCTACCAACAGCATCAATCTCATCTATAAACACTATACAAGGTGCTGCTTTACGAGCTTTTGAGAATAAATCTCTTACTCTAGAAGCTCCTACCCCAACGAACATTTCAACAAATTCTGACCCTGATATACTAAAGAATGGAACTCCTGCTTCTCCAGCAACTGCTTTAGCTATCAATGTTTTTCCTGTTCCTGGTTGACCTTTAAGAAGAACACCCTTAGGAATTTTTGCACCTATTTCTTGGAATTTTTTAGGTTCTTTTAAAAATTGAACTATCTCTATAAGCTCAGCTTTTGCATCATCTGCTCCAGCAACATCTGCAAAGGTAGTTTTTTGTTTTTGGTCTACTCCATCTTTAGTTTTAGATTTACCCATATTAAAGATTTGTGGTCCACCACCACCGCCAGATCCTTTATTCATTCTACTAATCATAAAGAACCAAATAAATATGAGTAAAATCATTGGGAACCATGAAACCAAAACGCTTAATAATAAAGGCATTTTTTCTGGGTCAAGAGCTTTTACATCAATATTATATTTTTTTACTGATTCCATTATTGCTGTATCAGCAGAAATTCTATCTGTTATCATTTTAGCTTTAAGATTTTCTTCTGTCTCTTTATTAGTTCCGTATATAAAGCCTTCTTTTTCTTCTAATTTAAGAATTTTTTCATTTTCTACATATTTTAAAAATTGTGAATAAGTAATCTCACTATATTTCTTTTGTGCTTTTGCATTAAATAAATTAGGCAGTGATATTACAAGAACAACTAAAAATATTAATAATACTATATTTTTAAAATTAATTGTAACCTTATTCCCTGGTTTTTTAGGATTCTTTTTCTTATTTTCATTTTCTTTCTCTTCATCATTTTCTTCTTCATCATCAGGAATAAACAAGATTTTTTTTACCTCTTTTTTCTTATCCTCTTTGCTCTCTTTTTTATTGTTTTCAGAATTTTCTTTTTTTTCTTTTTCTAAGTTTTCATCTTCTTTTTCTTCGTCTTTAAATTCTTTATTATCGTTCACTGAAAACTCCCTCCTCAACTTTTAGTAGTAAAATATTATTGCTATTTTCAGTAAGACTTGCTACTCTGCTACTTCTTAAATTTCCTATTAGCAAAATTTCATCTCCCGAAAAAATTATCGGAATCTCTTCCCTTTTCTCTTTTTCAACTTTTTGGTCAATAAAGAATTTTTTTAATTTTTTATAACTTTCCATACCTACTGGCAAGAATTTATCACCTTCATTTTTTGTTCTCACATATAAAGGTTCTGTTATTTTGTCATAATCAAAATTAAAACAGTTTTTTCCTGTAACAGGTTTATTTACTAGCATAACTTCAATTATATGACCATTATAACCTATTTTATCTGGAATATCTAATTGAATTTTAGATTTTTTTGAATCCTCCCTCTTTTCTTTTTCTATAGAAATAGTTTTATATGATTTTTTAAGAATTAATCCTCTACCTAAGCTGATTTCTTTATATCCATCTTTTTCTAAGATACTTATAATTTCTTCTACCTTATTACGGTTTAACTCTATATCATTAAACTTTAAAAAACTATAAATTAACTTACCTTTTTTCGCCTTACTTAATTTATTTAGATACTCAATTTCTAATTTATTATCTAAAATTTCAAAATCTTCTTCAAAAGAAAAATCATTTATCAAAGAGGTAATACTCTCTTTAAAATTAGGGTTAAACTCTTTTTCTATATAAGGTATTAAATCCAAACGAATTTTATTTCTTGAATAAACCTTTTCATTATTGCTTTCATCTATTCGATACTCTTGATTAATATTTGATAAATAATCTAAAATATCAGATTTTTTAGTATTTAGGAGCGGTCTTATTATTTTATCTCTTTTTACAGGAATTCCTTTTAAACCATTTATTCCCGTACCTCTAATCAATCTAAATAAAAAAGTTTCTACGTTATCGTCGAGATTATGAGCAAGAGCTATTTTATTATATGAATTTTGGGTAGAGATTCTATTAAAAAATTCATATCTTATTTCTCGTCCAGCTTCTTCAAGGCCAATTTTTTTTTCTTTTCCATAAGCCTCTATATTTGCTCTTAATGAATAAAATGGAATTTTATAATATTGACTTAGTCTTTTGCAAAACTCTTCGTCTCCATCTGAATTTTCGCCTCTTAACATGTGATTAATATGGCATAACCCTAACTCTATTTTATACTTATCTTTAATCTCCAAAAGTAATCTTAATAATGCTACTGAGTCTGGCCCACCCGAAAGCGCTACGAGAATTTTGTCATTTTCTTCTACTAGTTTTTCTTCTTCTATCAGTTTTTGAAAACTCTCCACTAAATTACTCCTTAACTTTCTTTAATTGAACACCTGTATAATAATAAGTCAAAATATCTTTATAAGTTTTACCTTTTTGAGCCATTGTATAAGCTGAATATTGAGGCATTCCTAATCCGTGTCCAAATCCATTTCCTTCAAAAATTACTCTATCTTCAGAATCTTTTATATTAAACAAAGTCGAATTAAGTCTATTAACACCTAAAGCTCTTCTAAGTTCTTCCCCTGTCATTTTCTTTTTCAAGCTTCCCAATAATTCTACATATTTTACTCTTCCTTCACCAGTTTCTAATATATTCAAAGTATCTACTGCAAAACCTGCTATTCTGCTAAGTTCTGTTTTTGTAACCTCAAGAACCCAATTTTGCTTAGGAGAAATTGTCCCATTATCAGTATCATCTACTGACCTCAAATATGGAATTGGTTTCCCACTTGGCCACACATCTTCATTAGAAGCTGTTTTTCCTCCACTTGTAGAATGAAAAAGAGCTTGAATTACTTTTCCATTATAAACAAGGATTTCATCATAAGTTGCATTAACCAAATTATTGATTTTTCCGTTCTCTTTATCATATCCAAGATACATTTGCGAATTAACATTATCAAGCAAATCACAATATGGATATTTACTTCCATCAAGGTTAAAATATAAATATGATCTAGCAGCAACACTTTGAGCTTTTATGGCTTCTTCTGGAAATGAATTTCCTATTTCAGAGGGTACAACAGAGTAAAGATATTCTTCTGCGTAAACCTTATTAACAGGCATAATCTTACTTGAAACTACTTTCAAATCAAATTCTCCTCTGAACCTTCCATAGCTGTAATTATCTTTACTTAATGCTAGTAGCGTATTTCCCTCTACCTTCTGAATACTCACGTCATCATATACCACATCATTATAAATTATCTTTCCTTTACTGACACTAAATTTTTGCATTACTCCTCTTTGAACCAAAAATTCGCTATCATCTGCTTTTACTACAAAACTTCCATTATCACTTTTCACATAAAGATTTGCACTTTGAAATCTCGTAATTCCAACTCTAAGTAACGGCCCAAAATCTTCTTCAAATCCTTCGCTAGCCATCAAATTAAACACTAATAATAGCATTAATATTATTTTTTTCATCAATTTATTTCCTCCACTACCCTGTTTTTATCATATTTAAAAAGTAGTTTCTTTTGCTCTAACTTATTGTTTTTTACATCTACATTAAATATTTCATATTCTGTTATTTTATAAAGTTCTCTAATATGTCTATCTGTTTTGGTTTTCAGAATTTCATTATAAAAATCTTTATCACTATTTCTTGCTAGCCAATATGGTATAATTTTAGGTTTTTCCATATAGAAATAATCGTATTTCAAATATTCTGTAAATATATCC
>JAGNSM010000049.1 GCA_017988045.1 Fusobacteriaceae bacterium | reverse complement strand
GTACAGTTGAAGAAATAGTAAAATTAATTTTTGTATCTATAAGATTTAACTCAGGAAAATGGATTAAAGATATTACTGGAAGTTCTAAAGATAGAGAGACTCAATTAGCATAATATAAAATTTAGATAGTTACTTTATTTTTTAAGTAAACAAGCTTGAATTGAATATTTTTTGAATTTAGGATATAATATGAACAATGAGGGGTGATTGTCATGATTATAGAATTTTTTGATAAAAATTAGCGAATTATAGAAAAAATAAAGAGGTGATATTTTGGCAATTGAAGTAGAAGAAAGAACAAGTAAGGTTGTACTTGCTGCGATAGATTTTAAAAAAATAGGAGAACTTAGTTTTGAGGATTCTATAGATGAATTAAAAGAACTAGCTAAAGCATGTGGATTTGAAATATTAGATGTAATTACACAGAAAAAAGAAAAACCAGATACAGGAACATACTTAGGTAGAGGGAAATTAGAAGAATTAAGATTACTAGTTGAGTGGCAAGGTGCTAATTTGGTTATATTTGACAATGAGTTGTCAGGTATACAATTAAGAAATCTTGAAAAATATCTGGGAGTAGATGTTCTTGATAGAACTGGACTTATTCTTGCAATCTTTGGAGATAGAGCAAAAACTAGAGAAGGAAAACTTCAAGTAGACCTTGCAAAACTTCAATATGAAAAACCAAGACTAATTGGGTTAGGAAACATTCTTTCTAGAACTGGAGCAGGGAAACTTGCAAGGGGACAGGGAGAATCACAACTTGAGTTGGACAGAAGATATATTGCAGATAAAATAGTTGATATTAAAAGAGAACTGGAAGACGTAAAAAAACATAGAGAATTACAAAGAAAACAAAGAAAGAAAAATGAGATTCCTAGTGTAGCTCTTGTGGGATATACAAATGCAGGAAAATCAACACTTATGAATTATTTTATGGGAATTAGTACAGGAGATACCCCTGAAAATAAAGCTTTTGTTAAAGATATGTTATTTGCGACTCTTGATCCTTTTAGTAAAAAAATTACTTTTGAAGACAATAAATCTTTCATATTAACTGATACTGTTGGATTTGTAAGTAAACTACCACATAGTTTGGTAGAAGCATTCAAATCAACTTTAGAAGAAGTTACAGAAGCAAGTTTATTAGTCTATGTTGTTGACATATCTTCAGATAATTATATGCATCAGCTAAATGTAACGCGACAAGTTATTGGAGAACTAAATGCAAAGGATATTCCATATTTAGTAGCATATAATAAAATAGATAAAATTAGTCAAGATGACTTAGAAAAACGTGGAGATATTACTCATCCTTATGTAGATATATCTGCTCTAACAGGGCAAGGGGTAGAAGCATTAATAGATGAAATTAAAAAAACAATATTTATTGATGAGAGAGAAGTTGAATTATTGATTCCATATGTAGATGGATCAATAACATCAAGTCTTCAAAATTCTAGAACTATTCTCTTAACTGAATACAGAGAAGAAGGAACGTACATAAAAGTTGTATTGAAAAGTACAGAATTAAGCAGATACGAAAAATACATAATAAATTAAAAAATAAAACACCTGTTACTTTCATCTAATTGATGATAGTCACAGGTGTTTTGTTTTTATAAGAGAAGTTCTAATAATAAAATTATCAGCGTTCTAAATATCAGATTGAAGTTTTTTTATTATTTCTTTATCAGCTTCTAGAAAATCAAAATCATTTAAATTCTGAATATCAGTCCAAATAACTTGCTCATGGTCATTAATTTGAAAATCGCCAATATATTCAGTAATAAGAAACGCATGAATTATCATTTTGTATACAGAAAAATCCTTTGTATAACTTAATAAATGCTTAAATTCTTTAATATCAATATTTAATTCTTCTTTAAGCTCTCTTATTATACAGTCTTCAGGTATTTCAGAATTTTCTAGTTTACCGCCAGGAAATTCCCACTTCCCACCAAATTTGTCATGAAATTTCCGTTGCCCAATCAAGACTTTATTTTTATTTTTTATAATACCAGCTGTTATTTCCAATTCTTTCATAAATACCCTCCTTCAATATTTTACTATAAAATGAAATATTAAAAAAGAGTTTTTATAAAATAAGAGCTTTGCATAATTCAATAGTTTGTACGCATAGAAAATATTTAAATCTGAAGCTTATGCAGCTTCACCGCACCAACCTAACGTTGGACGAACTAATATTATTGGATTTATATAATGTTTTTTTATGGGGTTAAGCGTCCCACTCTTAGAATTTTATGTTTTGTACTAAAAAAATGGACTGTGCAAAGGTCTTAAAATTATAATTTATCGTGTAAAGTACCAGAATTGCTACAAGGGCATCCTAAAACAACAGAACAAGTATCGTCCATGTATCTTATATCCCAGCCTTCTGAATCAGGAGAACCATCGTCATAAGCAACTATTTCCATTCCTTTTTCTTTCAATTTTTCTTCCGTAGTATTCAATTTTTTTAAAAATTCATCTTTTGATAACATAAGCATCCCTCCTTCACAAAGTATACCACAAACATATAGTTAAGTAAAGATAAACATCGTTAACTTTAAGCACTTTTAAAAATGTTGGACTTTTTTAAGAAAATAACTTATTATTAATATTGGTGATTAAATGGAGAAAATATTTATAATTGATTCTAAAGAATTAAAATGTATAATTAACAGAAAAGCTAAAAAAAATATTATTTTTAGATTTCAAAATAGAGAACTACATATTTCTATTCCAAAGAGATTTACTTTTAAAGAGTTGAAAAAAATTATAGAAAGTAAAAAAGAATGGATTTATGAGAAACTCGAATATATCAATTCTGAAGTTGAAAATAATTTTTTTTTCTTGGGAATAGATTTTAAAAACAAAGAAGACCTTATAAATTATTGTAATGAAAATTATAATATGAAAAATGATGATTTTTATTCTATTGCAGATAAAATTTTTAAAGAACGACTTGATAAATTAACAAAGCATACAGGATTATACCCAGAAAAGATAAGAATCAAAAAGCTAAAAACCGCTTGGGGAATTTGTTATAGAAATAGGAGTATTACCTTGAACTTACTTCTTTTATGCTGTCCGATTAATGTCATAGACTATGTAATAATTCATGAGTTATCTCATCTAAAACATATGAACCATTCTAGTAATTTTTGGAATGAAGTAACCATTTTTTCCCCGCAGTTTAAAGAGAGTAAAGCTTGGTTAAAAGTAAATGGGACTAAGATATTCCATCAAAATTATTTATAAAGAATTGCTGAATTACTATTGACAAGGTTAGTATAATTTGGTATTCTTTTTGTGTATTATTAAAATACTTTTTAAAAGTAATTAAAGTTTAGAGGAGCTACTATGGAAAATATCGGTGGAAATGCCATTATTATTAAAGAAATTAACATAAATTTTGTTAGAAAAATATTGAAAATGAAGGGTCAAGGAACTAAACAAGAAATTGCAAAGGAAACAGGACTTAGTTTTGTAACTGTTGGGACTGCATTGCAGCATCTACTTTCTCAAAATGAAATATTTGAAACAAAACTAGCACAATCAAGTGGTGGAAGACCTGCTCAACAATATTGTTACAACTTTGATTATGCATACGGACTTATATTATACATCTATGAGTCAGAAAATAAAACATATATTCACAGTTCTGTAATAAATTTATCTGGAAGTAGTATAGATGAAAATGATATGGAAGTAGAAACTGTTGATTTGCATATTTTCGAAGAAATAATAGCCAAGTTAATTAATAAATATCCATTAATCAAAGTAATAAGTTTTGGACATCATGGAGTAGAGCTTAATGGAGAAATTATCCTTTCTGAATACAAATTACTAGAAGGAGTAAGTTTTATTGAACATTTTTCTACTTTATATAATTTGCCAGTAATTTTGGAAAATGATGTTCATGCAGCAGTTTTAGGATTTAGTAAGAGAAGAGAAATTAAATCTGATGAATCTCTAGTTTATCTTCATTTCCCTGAAATATATCATCCTGGAGCAGGAATACTTATAAATGGCACGTTATTTAAAGGGAAAACTAATTATGCTGGAGAGATTGCTAATATGCCTTTGGGAATTGAATGGAATTCTGAGTTATACGCGTCTTCTGAAAAAACTTGTGAAGCTATTTCTAAGCTTATAGTTTCAATATGTAGTATCTTGAATCCACATACGTTTATAATAAATTCTAATTTTTTAGATAAATATAAATTATCAACAATAAATCAAATATGTAAAGAAAGTTTACCACAAAATATAGTTCCAAAGATGTATCTTTCTGAAAATTTTATGAAGGATTACAAAAGTGGATTAATAATGAGAGCATTGGCTCAATTAGAACCAAATATATCGTTGACTAAAAAGAAAAGTTCTTTTGAATAAAAAATCTCTCTATAAATAGAGAGATTTTTATGTTATATACAAGTTAAGACCTTTGTACAATAAAGTATTTTGTTCGCCTAAAAAAGATACGCAAACATAAATCCGAAGCTTTTCTCCTAAAGGATAAGCTGCATTTCATTTCGCAAAAGCTTCACTGAACCAGCGTGACGTTGGACTCATTAATTTTATTAGAGTAAAATATCCTTTTATATTAAGGGGTTAAGCGTCCTACACTTAGGTTTTATATCTTGTCCTAAAAATTTGAAGCGTGCTAAGGTTTAAAGTTATTTCAATTTTTTTTCAATAATATTTATTAAACTTTTTAATACTTCTAGTCTTCCAAAATATTTATTGTTATTAGGAATTACTATCCAAGGAGCATTATCTTTATTGGTTAAATTTAACATAGTTCCAGTAGCTTTTAAGTAATCATCCCATCTTTCTCTATTTCTCCAGTCTTCATCTGTAATTTTCCAAGGCTTATTAGCTTTTCTATCCTCAAACCTCTTTAATTGCTCTTCTTTGGAAATAGTAATAAAATATTTTACAACAATAGCTTTATCATAAGACCACTCTGACTCCATTTGATTTATCTCTGTAAATGCTTTTTGCCACTCGTTTTCAGAGCAAAATCCTTCTACCCTCTCCACTAACACCCTTCCATACCAAGATCTGTCAAAGACAGCTATATGCCCATTCTTTGGATACTCTTTCCAAAATCTCCATAAATAATGATGAGACTTTTCTAACGAACTAGGTGCACTAACTGGAATTACATCATAACCTCTAGGGTCAAGATTTTCTACTAGCCTTTTTATAGTTCCACCTTTACCAGCTGCATCAATTCCCTCAAAAACAACAATTAAAGGTACTCTTTTGTCATATAATTTATGCTGTAAATCTCTTAACTTAGTTTGATATTTTGTAAGAAGTTTCTCATACTCAGTTTTCTCAATATCATATGGAACGTCATATTTTGTAAAATCAATTGGCAAATCTTTAAATCCATTAGGGACACTATCAAAATTCGGATTAAAATTCTTCAAATTATCGATAATATATTTAAATATATTATTTAAATAATCTTTGTTGGAACTATCAACTTCAAAAAATGGCAATGTACTTGAATTGACTACGGTTTTATAATCTAAACTCATTTTCTCATAGTCTTTATTTAACTTAAAGTCTTTTTTATTAACTCTCCATGTTGTATTTGGATTATTATTGAGAGTTTTGAGTCTTTTTAATTGAGTTTTTTTATCTATATTTAGAAAAATCTTTAAAATAATAATTCCTTGATCAACAAGAGTTTTTTCAGTATCATCAATTATATCAAGATATTCATTATATTTTGTTCTCTTAATTTTGCTTTTATACTTATTTTTAAAAAGCTCATAATAATAGCTTCTATCTAAAACAGCAATTTGTCCTTTGTGTGGAAACTGATTCCAATATTTCCACATAAAAGCCCTCATTTTTTCTTCTTCATTTTTTCCCTCATTGCTAAAGACTCTATAGCCCCTAGGGTCTAAATGTTGAAGGAGGCTATTAATAGCAGTTCCTTTCCCAGAAGCCTCTAATCCCTCAAATATAATTAGTACGCCTTTATTTTGATTGTGTAAATCTCTTTGTAATTCTGCAAGTTGTAGTCCTAATTCTTTTATATTTTCCATGTAATCACTCCTTAATTATATTCCACCATCTATCTGCACTTTTGTCATAAAAAGGTATTAAAAATACTCTATATTCTCTAGAAAAATTTGGATTTTTAAAAGCTAAAAGTATAGTTTTTTTGAACTTTACATATAAATCATCTTCTAACTGTAACATTTTTATTGATTTAATCTTGTCATTACTATCAACTAAAGCTATTTGAAAATTATTAATTAATATATTGTTTAATTCCGCTTCATTTATTAGATTTTTATAAATTGTAATATCAAATAGAAATTCAAAGATAGGAAGGTTTGATGCAAAATTTACAAGCATATAACTTTTGTCACTTTTAGTAAATATCCTAAACTCAGGTGTATTAGAATTAAATTCTTCTATATGTCGCTCTTTTAGTGTACCAATTAGAAGATAAATAAAAAATCCCCCCTGCTTGTTAAGATGAATACTAGCATAATTCCCTAGCCCCTGTCTCTCGTCTTCGTGAATAATTTGATTAACAGCTATCGTTCTTAGCTTATTCCCTCTGATACTTTCAAATAAAAACTCTTCCAATCTTTTCCCTCCTGAATATTTAATTTTACCTGTAAATATAAAATAATTATAATTATTCAGCGATTAAAAAACGCTCTCTATTAAGAATTCACTAATAAAATTATTGTATTTATTCCAATTTATTCTCCTATGAAAGATTAATTATAAATAGTTTATAAAAAAAGAAAAATTTGAGGAAGACTAATTAAGTCTTTCTCAAATTTTATCCCAATCAAAATTTTTATAAGTTGTAATCCATTTAAAAGCTTTATCTCTTTGCTTTAATAATTCAATATTAATAGAATTATGAATTGAATTTTCTAAAAAATCAATTTCCATAGCACTATTTAAAAGTTTATAATTCAAGTCAAAATTTCCAACAATGACATTTTCATCTTTTAGTAATGAAGCCCCTATCATTTCATCCAAACTAAAATATTTAGAACTAGTCATAATTAATTCATGACTTAGAACTGGTGTTGGTGGAAAAGTAAGGTTTTCAATTAGTGATAAAGTCCAAAATATTAAGTTAGCAAATTCGTAGGACTTAGAGAAATATTCAATTTCTCTATCATTTGGTTTATTATTAAATAAAAAATTCAGTTCATTTTCTGAAAAGGCACCTGAAATCCCATATTTTCTAATTTGTGTAAATAAAAAATTTCTAACTAATTCAATATTATTTGATTTTTTCAAACTATCAGAATAACTTCCTAATAAAGTAAGTACAAGGCCTCTTTTAACAAGGTCTTCTTTATTTCTTATTCTAATTTCTTGAATATCGTAGATAGATGGTAAATTCTCATTTATTTTTATAGGAAGATTTTGTATAGATTCAAAGTACAAATTTTCATTGAAATCCATAGGGAAAAGACTCGGTTTTCCTAAAAAATCTTGAGTTTCACTATTCCCTTTTAAATCAAGTAAAATTTTACTATCAGAATTTATAAGAATTCCATCAATAAAAATAATTCCACTAGAGATTTTACATATATTAGAAATTGCCAAAAATGTTTCTTTTTCAAATTCACTTTTACAAAGAATAGTAATAACACCCTTTGCTTCTTTAATATAATTAACTAACTGAAATTTCATTAATTCATTTTCTGTATTAAGTTTCTCAAAATTAATAAGGGCAGTATGTTTTATAGCAAAACAACTCTCTTCAAATTCTTTTAAAAAAGACAAATTTAACTTTCTTTTATTATTAAGCATAATATCAATATTCGAATCAGTTTTATTAATAATTCGTCTAGAAAAAACACTTTTTTCTATTATTTCTTTTAAAAAATCTCCACTATTATTTAATGAGAAAATTGTTATGTCTTGCATTTTGCCTCCCAATCATTAGAGTATCTAAATACGATTATACAACTAATATCCAAATTTTTCAATTAAAAATATTATTTTTAAAGTTTCTAAATTTTACTCATCATTTAAAATAACAAAAGTATTTTGATTTAAACTTTGAGATAAAAATTTAACTTTCGTAATAAGACTTGATAAAAATTCTTTTACACCTTCTGGGTCATTTTCAAAGGCATTTTCATAATAATCTCTAATAAACCTATAAAGGTCTCTATCTTCTGTTTTTATTTTATCAAAGAGTTCCTCTAGAATTTCTTCAAACTGAAATTTTGCAGGTTGATTTTCTTCTAGGACAGAGTATTTCATGGAAATATTAATAAAAAAAACTAATTCCAAATAACTTAATTCTTTAAGGAAAGGTAAGCTTTCTAAGTAATCATTTAAAAATTGATGTTTCATAATAATCACTCTTTTCTTTATCTAAAGTATAATTTTATATACTTTAAAAACTATGATTTCCTCTAAAATTTGTACTCCTTAATAATATCTCCATTAAAATCAATTATTTTAAGCATATTATTCTCATATAAGCCATAAGATTTTTTATAATTTTCCTTTGGAAAAGTAATAGAACCTGGATTAAAAATTACAATATCACTATATTCTTCAGCTAATGGAACATGTGTATGCCCGTGACATAGTATATCGCCTTTAGATATATTGGGTAAATTATTACAATTATAAATATGACCATGAGTTAAGAAAAATCTATGATTATCAATAACAATTTGAGAAAAATCAGACATTATTGGAAATTCAATAAGCATTTGATCTACTTCTGAATCGCAATTACCTCTTACAGCGATAATCTTATTTTTATATTTATTAAGAAGTTCTGCAACTTCTTTAGGATTATAGTCACGAGGCAAAGGATTTCTAGGTCCATGATATAATAAATCTCCCAAAATTATAATATAGTCAGCATTTTCTTCTTCAAATTTAGCCAATGCATAAACAAGGTCTTCTCTAGAACCATGAATGTCAGAAATAAAAAATAGTTTCATTATTACCTCTTTCTATCTTGTTTTTACAAGATACACTATTGTAACCACTAACCATATTATATAAAATTTTTAAAGTAAAATATAGAGGAAAATTAAAAAAAAGTTGACAAACAATTTTTATTGGTTTATAGTCATAATGTCAAAAGACAAAAATTATCGAGAGGAGGATTTATAATGAAAAAATTATTTTTAACTTTAGGAGCAATTGAAATAGCAGGTGTTTTTACAAAATAGGTTTATATATTTATTAAAATTTTTAAAATATTTAAATATTTTATCATCTTTAGTTTGATTTTTTGTCATGCTTATTTTTGAGTTTAAATTTTAATCTATTGTATAAACCAACATAGGTTTGTGTAATTGGTTATAATTTAAACTATTTTTTTGGATTTTTTCCATCTAATATAGTTTTGTGCCCATTTAGACAGCCTAAATGGGTTTTTTTATTCTATTTTTTGAATTAAAGAGGTGAATTATGATAGTTTAAAAATAATGTCGGTTATATTTGGAATTTTATATATTGTTTTTAGCAAAAAGGCGGTGCAAAATTGAAAGTTAAAATAAAAAATTTATTAAAAAATATCAAGGGATTTAGAATCCTATATTCTATAGCCATATTGGCTATAGCTGTAGAATGTTCAGTCTCTCTTCTATATCCAGTTATATTAAAGTACTCAATCGACAACATAATTGGTAAAGAAGTTACAACTAACTATAAAATTTTAGAAAAGCTTATTGGAGATAATCTTTTAAAAGCTGGTCTTATAATGTTTTTATTTACAATTGTTAGTGGAATAAGCTTATTTATAAAGGGAAAATTTTCTGCAAAAGTTAGTGAAAGTATTGCTAAGAATCTAAAAGACAAGCTATTTACTCATTTGCAAAACGTAAAATATTCATATTATTCAAAAGCAGAAACTGGAGATTTGATTCAAAGATGTACTTCTGATGTAGACACAGTAAGAAACTTCTTTGATAAACAGTTTTTAGAAATAGTTAATGTTGTGATTATGATTACTGTTTCTATAATTTTCATGCTAAAACTTAATGTAAAATTAACACTAATGACTCTTATTATTCTTCCATTCTTAGTTGGGTTTACTATTGTTTTTTTTAACAATATTGAAAAAACTTTTAAAAAATTTGATGAAGCTGAAGGAAAATTAAGTACAGTATTACAAGAAAATCTTAATGGAGTTAGAGTAGTCAAAGCTTTTGCCAAAGAAAAATTTGAAATAGATAAATTTGAAGTTACTAACAAAGAGTGTAGAAAAAATGGACTAAGAATATTAAAATTATTTGCAATATTCTGGTCTGTATCAGATGCTATGGTTATGTCTCAAATAGCTCTTATCCTATTTGTTGGCATTCATTGGACAGTAAGTGGTGCAATATCCTTAGGAACTCTTGTAGCCTTTCTTACTTACCAAGGGATGTTGCTTTATCCAATAAGACAGTTTGGAAGAGTAGTTGCAGACTTTGGGAAATCTATTGTTTCAATAGGAAGAATCACAGAAATATTGGAAGAGCCTCTTGATGAAAGCCATGAAAAAGCAAAACTTCACAATATTCAAGGGAATATCTGTTTTAAAGATGTAAGTTTTTCTTATGATAAAAAAGTAGATGTTTTAAAAAATATAAATTTTGAAGTAAAACAAGGTGAAACTATTGGTATCCTTGGCCCTACTGGTAGTGGAAAATCTACACTGGTACATTTATTAACTCATCTTTTTACTCCTACATCAGGAAAAATCTATATTGATAATATGGACATGGAATTAATTGATAAAAAATGGCTTAGACAAAATATTGGACTTATACTTCAAGAACCTTTTCTTTACACTAAAACTATTAAAGAAAATATTGGAATTGTTGGTAACTATAAAAATGATGAAAGAATATTTGAGGCTGCAAGTATAGCTAATATTCATAAAGGAATTACCGAATTTAAAGATGGATATGATACTCTAGTGGGAGAAAAAGGATTAAGTCTTTCTGGAGGGCAAAAACAAAGAATTTCTATAGCAAGAACTATCATGAAAAATGCAAAAGTTCTTATTTTTGACGATTCGCTAAGTGCCCTTGATACAGAAACTGACGCAAGTATAAGAAAAGAGCTGAAAGAGAGAAATGATGGGACTACAAAATTTATTATTTCTCATAGAATTTCATCTCTGCAAGAAGCAGATAAAATAATTGTTTTGGAAGATGGTCAAATTTCTCAACAAGGAAATCATAATAAATTAATTGGAGAAGAAGGATTATACAAAAGAATTTGGACTATACAGAATGCTTTTTAAGATAATTTAGGATAAAAATTAGATCTTGGATTACGCGACCACTCTGTATAAGACTATTCTAAGAATCTCGTAAATGTAGGATGTTTTTGCGACTATAAGGAGCTTATCCTCTTGGAAACCCCTTATATTTTAAAATTAGTAAAAAAAATCTATATTTTATTTACGTCCAACGTTAGGTTTATGAAATCTGCATGATTTTTGCAGATTTAGGTATCCTGTGGAGGCGCCAGGTGACTGCGTAAGTCACGACTTAAGGTATCTCAATTCTATGTCATACCGACATGGGAGGTATCTTGAGATTTCTCGTACCTCGAAATGACAAAATATTGAAAAAGTAAACCCAATAAATGGAGTTTCCAAAGCTCCAAGGAGGAAAAATGGAAGAACAAAAAATTTATACATCATATGATTTAACAATATGGAAAAGATTTTTGAAATATCTAAAACCATATAAAAAACAATTTGCATATGTACTGTTTTCAATGATGACTTTAGGGATAATTGACGCAGTACTTCCATATATGACAAAATATGCAATAGACAATTTTATAAATAAAAAAACGGTAGAAGGTTTTAAAGCATTTGGTTTTATTTATATAGCCTTAGTAATTACAGTTGTTATAGTAATTTATAGCTTTATTATTGAAGCAGGGAAAATTGAAAATAATATAATTTATGATTTGAGAAAGAAATCTTTTGAAAAATTACAAAATTTAAGTTTATCCTATTATGACCAAAATGCTGTGGGACAAATAATGTCAAGAGTAGTTGCTGATATTTCTAGGTTAGGTTCAAATGTAGCTTGGAACTTGGTAGATATGTTTTGGGGATTTTCAATGATGATAGCTGTAACTATTGTAATGTTCTTTGTAAATGTAAAACTTGCTTGGATATCTCTAATTACAATACCTTTACTAGTAGGAATAAGTATCTATTTTCAAAAAAGAATGCTCGAAGCCAATAGAAAAGTAAGAAAAGTAAACTCGATTATTACAGGAGCATTTAACGAAGGAATACTGGGAGCTAAGACGAGTAAAGTTTTAGTTAGAGAAGCTGAAAATATCAGTGAATTTTCAGAACTATCACAAGATATGAAAATGAAATCGATTAAAGCTATTGTTTTTTCAAGTATCTATTTACCAATTGTTGTTTCTGTAGGAAGCATTGGAACAGTAATGGTACTTGTTTATGGAGGTAAAGCTGTATCGAATAATATTATCTCCTATGGAGTTCTTATCCTATTCTTAGGATACACAAAACAGTTCTTCGAGCCAATAAGACAATTAGCGAGAGTTTTTGCTGAATTGCAAGCTGCTCAAGCTGCTTTGGAAAGAGTTCTTCATTTGATAGAAGAAGAGCCAAAAATTCAAGATACAGATGAAGTTATAGAAAAGTATGGAGATATTTTATTTCCTAAAACAGATAATTGGGAAGAGATGCATGGAGATATTGAATTCCAAGATGTTAACTTTTTTTATAAAGAAGGGGAACCTATCTTAAAAGACTTTAATTTGAAAGTAAAAAAAGGCGATAACATTGCTCTTGTAGGAGAAACAGGTAGTGGTAAAAGTACTATAGTTAATCTTCTTTGCAGATTCTACGAACCAAATAATGGAAAAATATTAATTGACGGGGTAGACTATAAAGAACGTTCTCAAAGTTGGCTACACAGTAATCTTGGATATGTTCTGCAAAGTCCACATCTATTTAGTGGAACTATAATTGACAATATCCGTTATGGAAACAATAGTATCTCTGATCAAGAAGTTATTGCATCGGCTAAATTGGTTAATGCCCATAATTTTATTATGAAATTAGAGAATGGATATTACACTGAGGTAGGAGAAGGCGGCGCAATGCTATCTACAGGAGAGAAGCAACTTATCTCCTTTGCCAGAGCAATAATTTCAAAGCCAAAACTGTTTGTACTTGATGAAGCCACTTCAAGTATTGATACAGAAACTGAAGCTCTTATCCAAGATGCTATACATAAAGTTTTGGAAGGAAGAACATCCTTTGTTATAGCCCACAGACTTTCTACAATTAGAAATGCTGACAAAATCTTAGTTATAAAAAAGGGAGTCGTTGTAGAAAGTGGAACTCATCATGAATTGCTAAGTCAAAAAGGGTATTATTATAAACTCTATATGAAGCAATTTGTTGAAGAAAAGGAATCTGAGATTTTTGGAAGACATTACGAGGCAGTTAATAATTAGAAATTAGTAATGTATCGGGGTTCATTGCATGAACCCTAAAAATTAAAATTATAGGAGACTTCTTATGAAAGAGAACATAAGAAAATTATGGGAAAATTATTTACTTAGCGTTGGAGAAAATCCAGAAAACAGTAATTTGGTTTGTAAAACTGTTGATTACTTTGGCGATGAATTTTGTGCTGACGAATTGTTTGAACTTGTTTATGAAGGCAAAAAAGTCGCTACTTGTGGAAGCCTTTGGACTTATGAACATTATAATGAAGAACCTTTTAGAGCAGGAGAATTATCAATTGTAACCAATTTTTTCGGAACTAAGGGCTGTGTAATAAGAACAATAGCTACACAAATTAAGAAATTCAATGAAATAACAGAAGAAGAGGCTCAACTTGAAGGAGAAGGGGATTTAAGTTTAAACTATTGGAAACAGGAACATGAAAGATTTTTTAAAAGAGAATTTTTAGATATTAACAAAACTTTTTCTGAAGATATACCTGTAGTTTTTGAAAAATTTGAAGTAATTTATAGATAAATTGGAGGAGAAAATGAATAAAAAGATTACTATTGGTAATATTCCAGTAATTATATGGGGAACTCCATCTAAAAAAGTATATATCTATGTTCATGGAAAAATGTCTAAAAAAGAAAGTGCAGAGGAATTTTCTAGAATTGCAAATTCGAAAGGTTACCAAGTTATAAGTTTCGACTTGCCTGAACACGGAGAAAGAATAGATTTAGATTATAAATGTAATGTATGGAATGGCATAAAAGATTTGGAAGAGATTTATAATTTTTCTAGAAATAACTGGGAGGAAATCAACTTATTTGCTTGTAGTCTTGGAGCATATTTTAGTTTGTTGACTTACAAAGCCTTATATTTTAAAAAGTGTTTATTCCAGTCCCCGATTCTTAACATGGAACATTTAATAAACCATATGTTTGAATGGTTTAATATAACAGAAGAAGAACTTAAAGAAAAAAAGTCGATAGAAACTCCAATAGATACAATGTCATGGAAATATTATGAGTTTGTAAAGGGAAATCCAATAAACAAATGGAACTCTCCAACGGCTATTATTTATGGAACTAATGATAATTTGCAAAAAATAGAAGTAATAGAAGAGTTTTGTAATAAATTTAAATGTAACTTAACTTTAGGGGAAACTTTTGAACATTATTTTCATAAGGAAAATGAGTTGGAATTTTTTTATAAGTGGGTAGAAAAAAACATTTAAAATGAAGGAGATATAGTAATGAATAAATTGGAGTTTAACAATTACTTAGAAGAAATAAAAAAATTTATGACTAAAGTTGGAACTTTTAAAGAAAATTTAGAGACAAATTATTTTGAAGATGAAAGTTTTCAAGAATTACAGGAAGAAAATTTAAGTTTATTTAAAAATATTGTTGAGTATAAAGAAAGCTATTGCAATCCAGCCTTTGCGGTAAAAATATTTGAAAGGGAATTAGGACAATTATTAAGTGCTATTTATTCTGATTTTAGAAGTCTTATAAAAGCTATTTTTACTAAAAATGATAATTCTATTGTAAAGTATAAAGAATTTTACAAGAAATTAAGTGGTGCAGATGATTATGATGAAATTTTGAATTTGTATAGAAATTTCAAAAGAGAGAACTTAAAAGATGACTTAGAAAATTTTTAT
>JAGNSM010000145.1 GCA_017988045.1 Fusobacteriaceae bacterium | reverse complement strand
AATCCCATATTTATACCTAGTTTTTTATTAATCATAAACTCCAATCCATATGATAAATAAAGTTTTAAAGCTTGGATAGAATCTCCAGTAAATTCAGAGTTGTTATATGTGACAGATTCTTTGTAATTAAAATCGAAAATATTATATGAAAACCCTAATAAAAATTTCTGCGTAACAAAAGAGTTGAAATTTTTATCATATAATTGTTCATAGGCAAATGATGTATGGAAATTTTCATTAATATTTGCTCTAGAATCAAAATCTCCATAAGAAAACTTAATAAAAATATGAGGAAAATGATTGTTCTCTCGAATTTGCCATTGACTATAAGATAAAGATAAATCATTAGTACTTTTTAAATAATCTCCTTGAAAATTAGAGTTTTCATAGCTAATATTTAAGTATTGTGATTCTTTGGAAAAAATAATATTAGAACAAGTTAAAAATAATAATAGGACAATTATATTTTTCATTTTGCCTCTTTCTTTGACAGAATACTTTTTAAATTTATTAATAAATTATTCTATGTAATTATACCATTAAAATTAAAAGAAAACAAAAAAAGAATGAGAAATTTCTCATTCTTCTAAAAACGCTCCCACTTCAGTAATTAAATCATTAATTGGAGTATCAGCAGGATTATTATAATAAATTTCAAAATACTTTCCTTTGGGAGTTAAGCTGTAATTTGTCATGTATTTTTCTAAAGAACTATAAGTTTCATTAAGTGAATCATAAGAACCTACATGCATACAAGTTAAAACATAGCCACCAGGAGTATGTCCCATAGATATAGATTGATTTCCTAAGAACTTTCTATTGATTGGAAAACCAATCTCTAAATCTAGATTATTAACATCTTTGTTATTGTAAATCATAAATAGATAGCCACCAGGAAATTCATTGTTAGCAGCTAAATAAGTCAATAATTCATGATAAGCTTTATCGACATCTTTTTTTAAGTTTTCTAAGGAACTATTAATCCTGATAATAAGAGCATCTTTACTTTGAGTTTTCATAATTTTAAATTTGTAGTCCATAAAAATCACCTCAAATATATTATACAACATAAAAATAGGTTATGTCATCAATTTAAGGCATTTTCATTTTATGATAACCTAACTATTGTCATACCGACAAGGGAGGTATCTTGAGATTTCTCGTACCTCGAAATGACAACTGTTGAAAAATAACCACTTAATAAAGCTTTTAAATATTCTATGATACAAAAATATTTAGATGGAATGCTTTTAATTCTTAAGTTGATGACATCCGTCTAAATATTAGCCGAAAATCATTGAATTCTAAGTTGAATTCTATGATTTTATTTGCGTCCAATGTTAGGCTGATAGTAGTTAAGTAAGGAGTAAATCAATAAGTATTGCATAAAAAAAGCGGATAATAAATCCGCTTATAGTTTAATTAACTGGTTTAAGGTTTTTTACTGATTTTCCATAGAATCTAAGAATTCCCCAAATAGAAGCAGTTCCTATAGCTAAAGAAATCCAAACATTTAATCCTAAAGAAACAGGAATATATCCAAATACTACAGCTATTATTGCAACAACAAGAGAATAAACAAGCTGAGTTCTAGTATGAGCTAAATGGTCGCAAGAAGCTCCCATAGATGATAATATTGTAGTGTCTGATATTGGAGAACAATGGTCTCCAAAGATAGCTCCAGTAAGAACTGCACTTACAGCAATAATTGTGTAATTAGCTAGTGCAATATCGCTTAATCCATTATTTAGTCCTACAGCATTAGCAAGAGGTATTGCAAGAGGCATAAGGATTCCCATAGTACCATAAGAAGTACCTGTAGAGAAAGAAATAATAGAAGCAAGTATAAATATTATTGATGGTAGTAAGAATTTTGGTACAGAATCAGACAATAAAGAAACAAGATATACTGAAGCTCCAAGTTCTTTTATTACAGAAGATAATGACCAAGCTAATAATAAGATAACACCAGTAATAACAAGATGTTTCATACCATGTATCCATGTGTCTATAGCTTCACCCAATTTGAATACTTTTTGTTTCATTCCCATAAGAATAGCCACTATAGATGCAAATAAAGCTGCTTCAAATAATACGATAGAAGCATCAGAAGCACCAAAAGTTTCTCTTATAGCATACATAGAAAATGGATTAGCATGAACATTGGCTAAGACTTCTCCCTCAAGAGTTCCAAGTCCATTAAAGTAGAATCCAACTAAAGAAGAAATAATTAATGTAAGAATAGGAACTAAAGCATTCCAAATAGTAGGAGTGATTCCCTCTTTTTCTCTTAAAACTTCGTCACCCTTATCTTCATCGACTTCTACCTCAGTAACTTTTCCAGTAGTTCTAGCTCTATGTTCAGCTTTGTACATTGGTCCAAATTCACGAAGCATAACACCAGACATTACGACAAATATTAGCATTAATATATTATAAAATCTATACGGCATAGTTTCAATAAATACACCATAAGCATTGATATTTGTATTTCCAATTAGAGCATAACCATCTTTGATTAGAGAAATCTCATACCCTATCCATGTAGAAACAAGAGCTAAACCAGCAATAGGGGCAGCAGTAGCATCTATTATAAAGGCTAATTTTTCTCTAGATATTTTCATTTTATCAGTAATAGGTCTCATGATAGGACCTACTATTAATGAGTTTGCATAATCATCAAAGAATATAAAAAGTCCCATAATCCAAGCAATTACTTGAGCTGAAGCAGGAGATTTAGCTCTTTTACTAAGTGATTCAGCAATAGCTCTTGCACCACCCATTTTTGTAATTAAGGCAATAAGACCACCGATAGTTAGAACTTGTAATATAATTCCAGCATTCCAAGAATCTGCCATAGAAGCAACAATTCTTCCAACTAAATCAGTAAATGACTTAGTAAGGCTTCCAGAATTTATAAGCATAGAACCAGAAAAAACACCAAGTATAAGTGAAAGAACAACATTTTTAGTAATAAAAGCCAAAACTATAGCAAGTAATGGTGGTAATAAAGTAAAATATTGATATTTTTCTACATTGGGATTAGGTTCATCTCCAAAAGCGAAAAATGACAAACAAACAAATAATAATAAAAATAATCGTGATTTTTTCATGAATCCTCCTAAGATTTTTTTGAAATAAAAAAGCTAGATATTCCTATCTAGCAAAAGAGTTTTCATAAAAAATTCCTACTAGATAGCGCAACACTAAATAAATTAGTGACAGTCTTAGAAATATTATCTCTAATCCCAGTAATCTAGTTAGGCAACTAAACTACTTCGGCAAAACATCCTTTCCATAACTTTCAATGCCTGCCTAGGCTCTAGTTATGTACTATTAAGTTTTGCAACCTCTATCTTTTATTATTCGATTTTCATAAAGATTATATATGAAAAAATAATATTTGTAAAGAACTTATTTATTAAATTTATAGGATAATGCATTAAATATATACCATGGTATATGTTTTGGTTATATTTCGAAAAATCTAAGAAGTTTTTGTAGAGTATTTTCTTTAATATTTTGTATTTGTTTAGATTTTTCTTGAGAACTTAGGCTTAATTTTTCTTTAAAGTTAAGTTGTTCCTCTTCTCTTATTGTAAGATATTCTAGGACATTCTCTAAAAGGACTTTATTATTCTGTATAAATGTTTTAAAAGACTCTTTATCAATAACAAGAACTTCTGTATCCTCTAAAGTTTTTATAGAAGCAGTACGAGGATTTCCAGTAAGAAGGGACATTTCACCAAAGAAGCTTCCTTCTCCAAGCTTAGAAATAACTCTTCCATCTAGGATGATAGAAACACTTCCAGATTTAATAATAAAGAAAGAGTTTCCTTTATCACCTTGGAAAAATATGTACTCATCTTTACCATATATTTTTAATCTTGACGCATTAGCAATTTCTCCAAGCTCCTGTGAACTTAGATTTTTAAGAAACTCTACTTTTTTGAAATATGAATTATTTACTGGACAAAATTTATCTTCCATATCTTCTGGTGTAAGGATTTCTCTAATGGGGTAAGGAATTTTTATACCATTTCTCTTAAAAGCATACCAAATAGTTGTATAAATTTCACTTTCCACTTGAACTTTTCTGAAAAACTCAGATTTTATCCAAAGTTTCAGTTCGTAATTAATAGCATAATCTCCATAAGAGCTAATAATAACAAAGGGTTCGTTAGTTTTTAGTGTGTTTTCATTATTCAATGCAACATCAAGTAATATAGCTTTTACTTTGTTTGGAGGGTCAGCATAGGATGCACTTACTTTTATGGAAAGAATAAGTTCACTAGTCTTAAAGTAATTAATGGTCATCTCTTTTAAGATTAAATTATTAGGAATATTTACTATTCCACCTCCAGCTTTCATGAGCTTTGTTGTACGCCAATTGGTATCAATAACTCTTCCCATAATATCTTTTATAATAATATTGTCACCAATTTCAATCGATTTATCGGAAGTAAGAACCAAACCAGCAATGAAGGTAGTCAGAGTATCTTGAACAGCTAGTCCAATAACTGCGGACAAAATTGCAGATGTTGTTAATAATGAAGTTAGATTAACGTTAAAATAATTTTTTAAGATTAGTAATAAACTTATAACAAAGGTAACAACAACAATAATATTTCTGACCAAATGAGGAATCTCAAAGTCTTTTTTTGCTTTATAATAGCTTTCATGAAGAACAATATCTATAAATTTTATAAGAGAAAAGCTTAGTATAATATAAAAAATTCCAATAGCCTTATTAGAATGAAATAAATCTAGATTCTTAGTAAATATTCTGAAAATTGATATAAAATAAATAAAATATAAATATTTCATTAATTTACCAGAATTTTTAATGAATTTTTTAATGATAAAAATAAAAAATATAAGAGTTAATAAAAGAATCGAAATAGAAAAAAGAGTATTATTCGATACTAGAATTAATGTTTCCATTGTAACCTCCAAAGTTATATTGATATGAATATTATAACACAGAAATTTACGTGAAAACTAAAAAAAAGAGCTTGAGAAGCTCTTAAATAATAGTTTTTGTATTTTTATATTTGACCATTCCATTCTTCATAGAAATTTTTTAGATAAAATTCCATAGTTTCATGGCGTTTAATAGCTTTTTCTTTTCCAGTTTT